>DATJXP010000424.1:0-12693 GCA_035500035.1 Candidatus Acidiferrum sp.
CCTGGCCGGATCGGCGAAGCGCGAACCGAGCGGCAGCTTGAATGGCAGCCATGGTGCCGAAGCCGGCGGCGGCTGGCGTGAGTCGCTGATGACGTAATCGACTTGCATGATCTGCTGCAGTCCCTGCGGGCCGTTCTGCAAGGCACACCCGTTCAGCAGCAACGCAAACAGCACCAGCGCAGCCGGCAAGGCAATCCTGCGAAAACCTGATGTCGCGGAAAACTGGCGCATGCCGGTACCTGGGTGAGTCAGGAAGGGCATTCTAGCGAGAAAAAAACTGCTGCTGTCCCCCCGAAAGGGTTGTGTGTCCCCCGCCTGTCTGAGTAAGGTTCGCGAAAGAATCCGGTTATGGAACACCTTGCATGCAGCCCACGGGCCTGGCCTTGCTGGTCGAAGACAATCCCGATGCGCGCGAGTGGCTTGCCAAGTGTCTGGGCGAGGCATTTCCGGCCTATCGCATCGAAAATGCCGCCGACCTGGCCAGTGCCAATACTCTGATCAAACAGCACGCCTTCGATCTGGCGCTGGTGGATCTGCGTCTGCCCGACGGCAACGGCATGGACATCATCCGTACGTTGCGCAGCTCGCATCCCGACTGCCAGGTTGTCGTTGCCACCATCTACGACGACGACAGGAACCTGTTTGCCGCGCTGAAGGCGGGTGCGCAAGGCTACATACTGAAGGACCAGGACAAGGACAAGATCATCAGCCACCTGTTGGGGCTGCAGCAGGACCGCCCTGCCATTTCGGCCGCCACCTCGCGGCGTCTGATCGACCACTTCAACCGGCAAGGCAACGATCTGGAGCGGTACCGGTTGACCGGGCGCGAACACGAAGTGCTGGTACTGCTGAGCAAGGGCTACACCATCGAACAGACCGCCGACACGCTGCGCATCGCGGTGGAGACGGTGCGCGGTTACGTCAAATCGCTGTACAGCAAGCTCGGCATCAACAATCGCGCCGAGCTGACATTGATAGCAGTCAGGTTGGGACTGGCAGGTTGAACCTCAGGTCAGGACACCGCGTCCTTTATCCCGCACGCCGCCATCAGTTCCCGCGCATAATCCTGCAGCGCGTGCTTCAGCGTCGGCGTCAGCCCCAATTCCTTCGCCACCGCCAGCTGCACCGCGAATGTTGCCAGCGTGACGCCGGCGCCGGGTATCTCGCCGAGCAAGCGGCGGCGGCAATGCTGCAACCAGCGGGTTTTCTCGTCAGGGTTCAGCGTGACGGGAAAATTGCGGGCGCGATAGCGGAACAGCAGATCGGGCAGACGCGGATCGCGCAGCTGCGTGGCGAAGGCCGCCAACTGCTCGGGCCGCGACTCGCGGATGCGCTGCATCAGCCGTTTGTCGTGATCGCCGAAGAAACTGCCGCTGTACAACATCAGGTCGGGATCCACCGTCGTGTCGCGTTGCGTCTCGGTGAACACCTGCTGTAATACCTGGGTCAGCCCGGGCTTGGCGCGCAGTTGTTCTCGCCGCGTCTGTACCAGCGCAAGATCGATGCGATAGCGCTGCAGCACTTGTTCGGTCAACACGCTCGTCGGCGCCAGCGCCGGACAACGGTTGATGTGTACGGTCTTGAGCGGAATTCGCTCTTCGTCGTCCTTGCGTTCTTCGCTGCGCAGGAACACGCGTCGCCGCAATTCCTCCGCCGGCAGATTCATCCACAATGCAGGATCGGCCAACAGATCGGCGACGACGATGCCATTGGGATTGGACGGATGCCGGCACAACGGCAATACGATGGCGATGCAGCCGCGGCTGGCGGCGAACATGCGCGAGGCGTGCACCACCGGCTCTTGTTTGGTCAGGTCCAGCAACGGCAGTACACGGTGCTTGTTGCGCAGCTGGAACAGGTAATCGAACAGCTTCGGTTGGCGTTGCTTGACCAGCTTTGCCATCTCAAGAGTGGCGCGCACATCGGCCAGCGCTTCGTGCGCGTGGCCATGCTCGATGCCGTTGGCTCGCGTCAGTTGTTCGAGCCGGAAGCTCGGGCTGCCGTCTTCGTGCTGCGGCCATACGATGCCTTCAGGCCGCAGCGCTTGCGTCATGCGCAGCACGTCGATCAGGTCCCAGCGCGAGTTGCCCTGCTTCCACTCGCGTTCGTAGGCATCGTGGAAATTGCGATACAGCAGATGGCGGGTGACCTCATCGTCGAAGCGCAGACTGTTGTAACCGACACCGCAAGTGCCCGGCTCCGCCAATTCGGCGTGGATGCGCGCGCAGAATTCCGCTTCGTCTAGTCCTTGCTGCAGCGCCTGTTGTGGCGCGATGCCGGTGATGGCGACCGAGACCGGATCGGGCAGGAAATCCGGCGCCGGCCGGCAATACCACTGCACCGGTTCGCCGACGATGTTGAGTTCGTGATCGGTGCGGATACCGGCGAACTGGCACGGGCGATCGCGGCGCGGGTCACCGCCGAAGGTTTCATAGTCATGCCAGAACAGGGTTTCCATCGTTACCGTTGCGATCTCAATTGGTAACGGTCAATTGCAGCGGCATCGATGAATACTGCAACACGCTGCTGCCGGCTGTCTTGTAGCCGAGAAACACCTGAAACGTGCCCACGCCGACCAACCCCTTGTACACGTCAACCATGGTGCCGGACTGCAAGCTCGACGCTGTGGCCGCCGGTTGCAGATCGGCCACGACGCGACTCCACGGATGAAACGCACCGCCGGTATCGCGATACAACCAGCTTTCGCTGCCGTTGATGATGGCGTGAATGACGACGTAAAGATTGGCGACTTTGCCGACATCCCCAGTCTGCGCCAGCACAGTACCGCCTACCACGATGCTGTCGCCGTTCTTGAAACTGGTCGCCGTGGTGGTGCCGCCATCCTTGGAAGCTCCTGCCATGAAACCTGCCGTGGTGCTGCTACCAGTACTGGTGGCGGGCAGGATTTGCGCCTGCGACACATTGGCCGGCACGACAGGCGCACTGTCAGTGGCAGGATGCATGGCATAGACGCTGACGCCACCGTTGATGCCCGACAGCGGCAAATTGACTGTGAGCCGCAGCAGGTTGCTGAAACCGGCGCCGGCAGCCGACGCATTGTCGCCGTTGTTATACCTTGGACCATCGTCGCTCAGCTCGACGAACAACGTGTAGGTGCCAGCCACGGCAAAATCGATGGTCTGCGCGGCAACCCCGGCGCTGTCGGGCGTTTGATCGACTTCCGAGTCCCATACGTGATCGTTGTTGAGGTCGTATTGACCGGGCGGATGCCAAGCTATGCTTACGTTGTTGTGTTCGGCATCGCTGACTGTCAGCTTGAAGTTGACCTGCGACGGCGTTGCTCCTGCCGTCGCGGTGACCTTGGCCACCGGCGCAGCATTGGTGACAGGTTTTGCAGTCACTGTCAGATTTTGCGACAGGAGCAAGGTGTTCGCCGCTTCATCGACCACCAGGACTTTCCATGTGCCAGTATAGGTTTTCAGGATGTCGGTTTTGATGAACCCGAGCCCTGCACCGCCACAGGCATAGCTGGCCTGGCACGAAAGGTTCCATGAATACTTGTCCCACAGATACCCATCGGGATCGAGCACGATCACCGTGGCATTGATGTCAATGGCAGTACCGCCACCGCCGATGCCGCCGGAGTTGATCCAAACCCACTGCCCGCCGGCCGTGGCATCACTGACCGTGGTGACCGACGCAGAAGGAGCCGAATCCAGCGACAAATACGCGTAGGACGATTTGCTGAACTGGTTGGGTTTGAACAGGTATTGCGTCACGCTGGCCGGTGCCGCCGGTGGAATCGTATAGCGCCAATCGCTGAAACCGGTTGCCGGGTTCACATTGCTGGTACCTGCACCGTACAAGGCCTGAGCGGCACGGATGTCGTCTTCGCGCGGATAGTTGAGATGATTGTAGGGATTGGCGTACATGATCGAGCGAGGATCATCCGAATGTCCCAACCCGATCAGATGACCGAACTCATGCGCCAGCGTGGACAACATGGTGAGATCGCTTTGCCACACGCTGCCGTCGCTATTCAATTTGACGTAACCGTCGTTATAAGGGAAATACCCGAGGTTGTAGTCGTAACTACCAAACCTGGGCGCTGTCAGTCCCAGAAAGCTGCCGGTGCTGCTGGTCCAATAAATCCGCACCAAACCATCTTGTTGGCTCACCGGCAGCGTACTGTCGTCGGGTACGGAGGCATCGGCACCGATGAGCTGAAAATTGACCCCGCTGACTCTCTGCCATTCCCCCATCGCCTGGGAAATCAGGTTCAGCATCTTGGGGGTATCGAACTGCGACGGCGCGCCATCCGGGTCATAGACCAGTTTGATCGTCGTGTTCCAGCGGCCGAAAGTGCTGTTGATGCCGAGCGCGGGTTCAGTGACGCGCGTCTCGTCGGGAGTGGCAGGATCGAGCGGATCATAGGCCCATGCCAGCAACGGCACCAACAACAGGGCTTGTACCAATACCAATTTCCATCTGCATTGCATGGTCATGTACGACGTTTCTCTTGGGTCCTTGCCGGCTACGGATGCCGGATGCAATCCGGCAGCAGGCCCGCATACTGCCATGCGGCAGTCGTTCTTGTCTGCACGTCGTCTGCACGCCCTCCGGCTTTCGCCGCCCCCGGCGCTGCGTGTAACATCCATGCCGTTCCATTCTGGATTACAACCATGCAGTTCACCGGCGCCCATATCCTCAGCATCAACCAGTTCGACCAGCAGGATGTGGAGTACTTGTTCAAGGTCGCCGACGCCATGGAACCCTATGCCCATCGCGACAAGCGCACCCGCGTGCTCGACGGCGCCATCCTCGGCAACCTGTTCTTCGAACCCTCGACCCGCACTCGCGTCAGCTTCGGTTGCGCCTTCAACCTGCTCGGCGGCCATGTGCGGGAAACCACCGACATCAAGACTTCGTCGATCAGCAAGGGCGAATCGCTGTACGACACCGCGCGCGTCATCAGCGGCTATAGCGACGTGATCGCCATGCGGCATCCGGTGGCGGGGTCGGTGGAAGAGTTTTCCCGCGCCAGCCGCGTGCCGGTGCTGAACGCCGGCGACGGCCCGTCCGAACACCCGTCGCAAGCGCTGCTCGATCTTTACACGATACGCAAGGAGCTCGGCATCAATGGGCCGGTTGAGGGCCTGCGCATCGCGATGGTGGGCGATCTCAAGCACGGACGCACGGTGCACTCGCTGGGCAAACTGCTGTGCCTGTATCGCAACATCCACTTCACGCTGGTATCGCCGCGCGAACTGAAGATGCCGGGCGAGATTGTCGAGGCCTTGCGCGCCAAGGGTCACACGGTGGCGGAAACCGACGATATGGAGCAAGGCCTGCACAACAACGACACCGTCTATCTGACCCGCATCCAGGAAGAGCGCTTCGACAACCAGGCCGAGGCCGACTTGTACCGCGGCCGCTTCCGGCTGAACCAGGCCATCTACACGCGTTACTGCAAACCGAACACGGTGATCATGCACCCGCTGCCGCGCGACTCGCGTGCCGAAGCCAACGAACTCGACAACGACCTCAACCAGCACCCGAGCCTCGCCATCTTCCGCCAGACCGACAACGGCGTATTGATCCGCATGGCGCTGTTCGCCTTGACGCTCGGCGTCGCCGATGAAATCCACCGGCACGTGGAACCGGTCAGCTGGTACACCGCCAAGCGTTTCCACAATCCGCCGCCGATCCGCGAATAATTTCCGGTTTTCCGCAACTACAGGAGCCTGCCATGGACATCGATCTGAAAGTGCTGTTGAAGGAAATGGTGGACGCCGACGGCTCCGACCTGTTCCTGACCTTCGGCGCGCCGCCGAGCATGAAGGCGTTCGGCAAGATGGTGCCGATGCGCGAGGAGCGCTTCGAGGAAGGCGACGTCAAGCGCATCGCCTACGGCATCATGAACGAAGAGCAGCGCGCCCTGTTCGACAAGAGCCCCGAGTGCAACCTCGCCATCATGCCCGAGGGCATCGGCCGCTTCCGTATCAACATCTTCCAGCAGCGCGGCGAAGTCGGCATGGTGTGCCGCACCATCAAGACCGACATCCCCGACTTCAAGAAACTGGGCCTGCCGGAAGTGCTTACCACGCTGATGATGAACAAGAACGGCTTGATCCTGTTCGTCGGCGGCACCGGTTCCGGCAAATCGACGTCGCTGGCGTCGCTGATCGACTTCCGCAACCAGAACCACGCCGGCCACATCATCACCATCGAGGACCCGGTCGAGTTCGTGCATCCGCACAAGAAGAGCATCGTCAACCAGCGCGAAGTCGGCATGGATACCAAGTCGTACGAAGAAGCGCTGAAGAACACGCTGCGCCAGGCGCCCGACGTGATCCTGATCGGCGAGATTCGTACCGCCGAAACCATGGAGCACGCCCTCGCCTTCGCCGAAACCGGCCACTTGTGTCTGTCCACGTTGCACGCCAACAACGCCAACCAGGCACTCGACCGCATCATCAACTTCTTCCCGGAAGAACGGCACAAGCAGTTGTTTCACGACCTGTCGCTCAACCTGCGCGGCTTCGTGTCGCAGCGCCTGATTCCGTCGGTGGACGGCAAGCGCGTCGCCGCCATCGAAATCCTGCTCGGCACGCCGCGCGTCGCCGAACTGATCAAGGGCGGCAAGATCGAGGAACTCAAGGAGGTGATGGAGAAGTCCGAAAACGCCGGCATGCGCACGTTCGACTCGGCGCTGTACTACCTGTACAAGGCCGGCAAGATTTCACTGGAAGAAGCGCTGAAGAACGCCGACTCCAAGAACAACCTGCGCCTGAAGATCTCGCTCGACGAGGCCGACGTCGCCGGCCAGAAAGGCAAGGATCTGACCGGCGGCCTTTCGCTGGTGTCCAAGGACGACAAGGGTCACTGACAGGTTTTCATCCCCAAGGACCTCCGCCATGGAGCTGCTGCGCTTCGCCATCGACTTTGTGTTGCACGTGGACCAGCACTTGCTGGAACTGTTCAACCACTATGGCGCCTGGATCTTCGCGATCCTGTTCCTGATCATCTTCTGCGAGACCGGGCTGGTGGTGACGCCGTTCCTGCCGGGCGATTCGCTGTTGTTCGCCACCGGCGCGCTGATCGCGGCCAGCAGCATGAACGTGCATCTGATGGCGGTGACGCTGGTGGCCGCCGCCGTGCTCGGCAACGCCGTCAATTACGCCATCGGGCGTTTCTTCGGCAACCAACTGTTCAGCGATCCGGACTCAAAACTGTTCCGGCGCGATTATTTGTCGAGAGCGGAAACCTTCTTCGCAAAATACGGCGGCCGCGCCATCGTGTTGACCCGCTTCGCGCCCATCATCCGCACTTTCGTGCCGTTCGCGGCCGGCATGGGCAACATGCACTACGGACGCTTCCTTGCCTACAACGCGACTGGTGGCGTGGCATGGGTCGCTCTTTTTCTATACGCCGGCTTCTTTTTCGGCAACCTGCCGGCAGTACGGCAGAACTTCACGCTGGTGGTCCTGGCGATCGTCGTGGTGTCGTTCGTGCCGGTGCTCGTCGAGTGGTGGCGCGCGCGTACTCAGAACCGGTAAGCCAGGTAGCCTCTGACCGCCCGCGGCTCGAACACGTGGAAATGGCGATCGCCGACCGGCGCCGATTCCCCTTGCAGTTGCGATTCGTAGTAGTACTCCACGTCCTTGTCGTCCGAATTGAGCAGGTTGAGCACGTCCATGCTCAGGCTCAACTTCGGCGTCACGTTCCAGATCAGCCGCAGGTTCACCAACGTGCTGCTGTCGGCGTGATGACCTTCGTCCAGCGGATAGCCGGAAAAATAGCGCAATCGCAGATAGGCGTTGAACTCTCTGTTCACATGCAAGTCGAGGCCGGCACTCAACACGTCCGGAATCGAGCCGGGAATGTCGGTACTGCCGTCGAGAGGATGCTTGAAACGGGCATCGGTGCGGGAATATTCGAAATCCAATGACCACAGATCGTTGAAGCGGTAATAGCTGGTCAACTCGATGCCGTCACGCCGGCTGCCGACGCCGGTGTCTTCGGTGCTGCCGGTGTCGCCGGCGAACACCAACTCGGAATCGATGTCGAGGTGCCACAGCGCCGCCGACGCGTTCCAGCGGTCGGTGAGGAACACGCGAACGCCGGCTTCGGCCCCGAGCGTGCGGACCAGCGGGTCGGCCGACTGCACCGGGTCGCCGGTCACCGGATCGCGCTTGATGGTGACGCCACGTGCATCGTTGCTGTGGAAACCCTGGCCAAGGTTGCCATACAGCTCGATGCCATCGTTGACGGCATAGCTGAGGCCGGCGGAAGCCGTGGCGAGGCCGTCGTTTACATGACCGGAGTTGGCGGCCAGTGTGGACGGATCGGCGGCGGCCAAGGCCGTGACGTCGAAATCGTAGTAGTCGTAGCGCGCGCCGACGACGCTGCGCAGCTTTGGCGTCCATTGCACGGTGTTCTGCCAATAGAGCCCCAGACTCGATTCGTTGACACGATCGGTGCGGATGTCGCCAGTGAAAACCCGGTCACGGGTGCTGGTCAGCCCGAGCTTGCCGATGTCGTCGATACGCAACTGGGAGCCGAAGGTATCGGTGCTGTCGTGTCCGGCCAGCGTCGAATGGCGCTGCCACTCCAGTTTGCCGCCGTAGATGAAACGGTCATCCAACTGCTGGAACTGATCGCCGCCGGGATTGGTGAAGTAACTGAAATCCGACCATAACTGCATGTTGTAGTCGATGACATAGGCGGAAGCGTCGAGCTGCCCCCGCTGGCCGAGATCGCGATGCCAGTTGGCGGACAGACTGTAGCGCGACGAGTTGCCGCCTACCGTGGTGTCGATGGAACCGTACTCGCTGATCAGGCCGCTCAGAACTGCACGTTCGGGAATCTGGTCGGGGGAATTCCACTTGTTGTCGTAACCCATGAATGTCAACGAATAACGGTCATTGCCGGATTGCTGCAAATACTTCAGCCATAAACTGGTCTTGTGCACGTTTTCGTCGATCTGGTCCCACGGGCCGGAATAGCCTTGCGCTTCCACGCCGTAGATGAATCCACCCTCACCGGCCGGCGCACTGCCGGTCACCAGCAACCGCTCGTAGCCATACTGGCCTGCCCCGATCGACAGCGTTGGCGCCTCCAGATGGCGCGATGTGCTGAGCCGTGCGGAACCGGTAGCGGAGAAATCGCCGGCGTCGGCGTAATAGGATCCTTTGCGGTAGGTGATGTCTTCCAGCAGTTCCGGAATCAGGAAATTGAGATCCGTGTAACCTTGGCCGTGAGCATGCGTGCGCATGTTCACCGGCATGTCATCGACGAACGTGGCGAAGTCGGTGCCGTGATCGAGATTGAAGCCGCGCAGGAAATACTGATTGGCCTTGCCGCTGCCGCTGTGTTGGGTGGCCACGAGTCCCGGCACCGTCTCCAGCACTTCGCCGGTGCGCAGCAGCGGGCGCAACTGCAGCTCATCGTGCGAGATGAGCCCTTCCGAAGCCGAAGTGGCGGAGCCCACGAGATTGACCTGACGGCCAGTCACTTCGATTTCTTCGACTTCGTCGGCCGCCTTGCTGGCGCCGCCGGTGCCGGCGGCAAGCAAAATCGCGAGCGTCAGCAGTTGACGGGCAAGTAGCGATGGCTGGTGACAAACGCGGCAAGACATATACACTCCTCACGAAAGCGGCCTGATGCAGGCCACGAAAGCGGTGGAGTGTCTTCACCGGTCTGGCAAAGACAATACGTCAATGTGGAAAACCGAACTGCTCAAAAAAAACAGCCTTCGCTTCAATGTGTTGCATACTGCGTTTGTATGTAACCCGGTTAAGTGAAACCGATTCCGAATCAATTCCGACCGATAGCACTGCATGTCCAAGCCCCGCCATTCACATACAACATTGCCGCAAGCCTTGGGCGAACTGGAGCTGACGCTGATGCAGTGCCTGTGGGATTCACCGGGACGCGACGCCAGGCAGTTGGCGGACGATCTGGCGATACGCCGGCCCACCAACCTGAGCACAGTGCAATCGACGCTGGAACGGCTGGTCCGCAAAGGTCATCTGACCCGACGCAAGCGTGGACACAGTTATCTTTATACGCCGCAGGTATCGCGCGGCGAGTTCATGGGCACCTTGCTGAAAGATGTCATCCGGTTGCTGCACGATGGGCACGCCAATACGATCCTCAACAGTTTCGTCAACGTGGCGGTCAAACTGGATGACTCCGCGCTGGATGAATTGGAAAAGTTGATACAACTGAAGCGCCGTCAACGGGAGCGTCGTCATGAATGAAAACCTGATGCAGGCGGGCGCATTCGCCGCCATTTGGCTGGGTACCTGGCTGGCGCTGCAGATATTGCAGGCA
This sequence comes from Candidatus Acidiferrum sp., assembly GCA_035500035.1. Lineage (GTDB taxonomy): Bacteria > Pseudomonadota > Gammaproteobacteria > Pseudomonadales > Pseudohongiellaceae > CAILUG01. The sequence continues at coordinate 10,300 of DATJXP010000424.1, forward strand.
CTGATCTATCCGCTGCTGCGACCTGCGTTGTCGAGGCTGCATCCTGCGCCGGCCAGCTCCCTGGCGTTGCTGTGGATGGCACTGCCGATGACATTGGGCTTGCTTTCCACCACGCTGCTGTTCATGCCGGAAGCCGAAGACCTGCTGGTGGCGGCCCACTGCCACAGCGACTGCGGCGCGCATTCGCCGCAGTTCCGCGTTCCCTGGCTGCAAGCAGCCGGACTGGTCGTCTTGCTTGCGATGATGATCTGGCTGGCCTGGCACGCGAGTCGCTCCCTGTTGCTGTCGCGACGTCTGCATCGTCAACTCGCGGCCGTGGCTGTCGCACGCGGTCCGTGGCAGGTACTGCCGGAAACTGGACCGTTGGTATTCACTATCGGCTGGCGCCGGCCTCGCATCTACATCACGGAAGGACTGCTGCGGCAATGCAGCAGTGCCGAATTGACCATTATGCTGGCGCATGAGTACGAGCATGGCCGCCGTCGCGACAACGCGCGATTGCTGCTGGGCAAGCTGTTCCTGCTGCCGCTGCCGAACGTGTTGGCCAGCACGATGATAACGGATTTGCAATTGTTCGCCGAAGCCAGCTGTGATGCCGCGGCCGCACGCGACAACGACAGCGCCGATGTGGCCACCACGTTGCTGCGCATGCACAGGCTCGTGCCTTCCCGTTTTCATCTGGCAGGCAGCGAAATGACCACGGCCTTCACCGGTGCCGAAGTGGAGCGGCGTATCAGACTGCTGCTGGAAAATCGACTGTCGCCACGACACCCCATCGTGACTCTCATAAGCGGCGTACTCGCCGTTTTGATGCTGGCACTGGTCCTGGTCAACCCGCTGCATCAACTGGTCGAAGCGCTCGCCTCACTCTGAGCGGCGGGCTGCAGCCGGCAGCCAAGTGCGGCGAGCCGGGGCTGCGGACGACGAGCGGTAGCGAGGAGTTGCAGCAGCCGGGGAGCGCAAGCACTTGGTTGTTGGCTGCAGCCCGCTGCCTACGCGGGTAAATTCCAAATCCGGATCAGTGTTCACGCGTGGCGAAGAATTTGAGTTCAGGCCACCGCTCTTCGGTGAGTGAAAGATTGACGCGGGTCGGTGCCAGGTAGGTCAGGTGACCGCCGCCGTCTATGGCGATGTTGTCGTAGGCCTTCTTCTTGAACTCGTCGGTCTTGGCGGCCGGGCCTTCGACCCAACGCGCGGTGTGGATGCCGACCGGCTCGTAAATGCAGTCGACGCCGTATTCGTCCTTCAGCCGGAACGCTACCACTTCGAACTGCAGCACGCCGACGGCGCCGACGATCAGGTCGTTGTTGCGTTCTGGCATGAACACCTGGGTCGAGCCTTCTTCCGACAATTGCGTCAGCCCTTTCTGCAACTGCTTCAGTTTGAGCGGGTCCTTCAGCCGGATACGTTTGAACAACTCCGGTGCGAAGTGCGGAATGCCGGTGAAGTGCAGGTCTTCGCCGGTGGTGAAGGTGTCGCCAATCTGGATGGTGCCGTGGTTGTGCAGGCCGACGATGTCGCCTGACACCGCATACTCGGCCTGTTCGCGGTCACCGGCGAGGAAGGTGACGGCATCGCTGACGCGCACCTCCTTGCCGAGGCGCACGTGCTGCATCCGCATGCCCTTCTCATAGGCTCCTGAGCAGATACGCATGAAGGCGATGCGGTCGCGGTGCTTGGGATCCATGTTGGCCTGTATTTTGAACACGAACCCTGCGAAAGCGGTTTCGCCCGGCTGAACCACGCGCGTCCGCGTTGCACGCGGCTGCGGCGGCGGCGCCCACTGCACGAATTCGTCGAGCATTTCCTCGACGCCGAAATTGCCGAGCGCCGTGCCGAAGAACACAGGCGTTTGCTTGCCGGCGAGATAGGCCGCCAGGTCGAACTGGTGCGAGGCCCCTTTGACCAATTCGATCTGCATGCGGAAATCATCGGCATAGGCACCGAGATACGCCGTGGCTTCGTCGCTGTCGAGACCGTCGATCTTTTGCACTTCGTGCACGGTATCCGCCAGGCCGTGCTGGTAGGCGTGGATGGTGTCGGTGTACAGGTTGTAGATGCCTTTGAATTCCTTGCCCATGCCGAGCGGCCAGTAGATCGGCGCGCACTGGATTTTGAGGATGCGTTCGATCTCGTCGAGCAACTCGATGCCGTCGCGGATGTCACGGTCGAGTTTGTTGATGAAGGTGAGGATGGGCGTGTCGCGCAAGCGGCACACTTCCATCAACTTGATCGTGCGCTCTTCGACGCCTTTGGCGCCGTCGATCACCATCAGCACCGAATCGACCGCGGTCAGCACGCGATAGGTGTCTTCCGAGAAATCCTCGTGGCCCGGCGTGTCGAGCAGATTGACGACGCGCTCCTTGTACGGGAACTGCATCACGCTGGAAGTGA
>DATJXP010000425.1:0-2625 GCA_035500035.1 Candidatus Acidiferrum sp.
CGAAAAAACCGGCTTCCATCCGCGTCAAAGTACTGCCGCTGAAAAAACTGAAAGGCATGGCAGAACTCTGATACCTCCCTGCTTCAACGCAGTAACCGGAAAAGCAGCCTCAGGGCTGCTTTTCTGCTATATACGCTCCCGATTTTCCGCTTCCCAGTCCAAAGTTTGTCCAAGGTAGCACCATGCGCACTTCCAGATATCTCCTCGCCACCACCCGCGAAACCCCGGCCGATGCCGTGGTTGTCAGTCATCAGCTGATGCAGAAGGCGGGCATGATCCGCAAACTAGCCTCAGGCCTGTACACCTGGCTGCCACTCGGCCTGCGCGTGTTGCAGAAGGTTACCGACATCGTTCGCGACGAGATGAACAAGTCCGGCGCACTGGAAGTCTCGATGCCGGTCGTGCAGCCGGCCGAACTGTGGCAGGAAAGCGGCCGCTGGGACGTGATGGGCGACGAACTGCAACGCTTCAAGGACAGGCATCAGCGCGACTTCTGCCTGGGACCGACGCACGAAGAGGTGATCACCGACCTGTTCCGCAGCGAGGTCACCAGCTACAAGCAGTTGCCGATCAACCTGTACCAGATCCAGACCAAGTTCCGCGACGAGCGCCGTCCGCGCTTCGGCGTGATGCGCGCGCGCGAGTTCACGATGAAGGATGCCTATTCTTTCCACATCGACCAGGCCTCGCTGCAGCAAACCTACGATGTGATGCATCGAACCTACACCAATATCTTTACCCGGCTCGGTTTCGACTTTCGCGCCGTGATGGCCGACTCCGGCAACATCGGCGGCAGCAGCTCGCATGAATTCCATGTGCTGGCTGATTCGGGCGAAGACCTGATCGTGTTCAGCGACCAGGGCGATTACGCTGCCAACATGGAAATGGCATCGGCATTGCCGCCAGCGACAACCGCACCTGCTCCGACGAAGGCCTTGGCCGCAGTCGAGACGCCAAACAGCAAGACCATCGACGAAGTTGCCGCCTTCCTGCAAGTGGCCGCCAGCAGCACGGTGAAAACGCTGATCGTGCGCGGCGAAGCCGAAGCCGGCAAAACCACCCCGCTGTTCGCGCTGGTATTGCGCGGCGACCACCAGTTGAATGAAATCAAGGCCGCCAAACTGGCAGGCGTGCAAAGCCCGCTCAGTTTCGCCAGCGATGCAGAGATAGTCGCCGCAGTGGGCGCCGAACCGGGCTCGCTCGGTCCGGTCGGCCTGGCCATCCCCGTCATCGTCGATCGCAATGCCGCCGTGCTCAGCGATTTCGTCTGCGGCGCCAACCGCAATGGCGAACATCTCACCGGCGTCAACTGGGGCCGCGATGCGCAAATCACCCGCGTCGAAGATTTGCGCAATGTGGTCGAAGGCGATCCCAGCCCTGACGGCAAGGGCAAGCTTTCGATCAAACGCGGCATCGAGGTCGGCCACATCTTCCAACTCGGCCGCAAGTACAGCAAAGCGATGAACGCCGCCGTGCTCGACGAAAACGGCCGCGCCAGCATCGTCGACATGGGCTGCTACGGTATCGGCGTCACCAGGATCGTGGCTGCGTGCATAGAACAGTGTCACGACGAAAAAGGCATCTTGTGGCCGATCAACATTGCACCGTTCCACGTGGCACTGATCCCGCTCAACGCCCACAAGACGCCGCGCGTACTGGAAGTGTGCGAACAGCTGTACCAGGACTTGGCCGCCGCCGGCATCGAAGTGCTGCTCGACGATCGCGACAAAAAGACCAGCCCCGGCGTCAAATTCGCCGACATGGAGCTGATCGGCATTCCGCACCGGCTCGTGGTTTCCGACCGCGGACTGGAACACGATCAAATCGAATACAAGGCCCGAAACCAGAGCGAGCCGACCCTGCTGCCGCTGCCGGAAGTCGTCACCCGCATGCAACAGCTGATCAGTAATGCCTGACGGAGAGCCGCCATGACTGCCCCCCTGCCCTATGTGCTCATTCTTTATTACAGCCATGGCGGCGCCGTGGCAGCGATGGCGGAGCAGATTGCACGTGGCGTGACGCTGGTCGGCGGCATCGAAGCGCGGCTGCGCACCGTGCCACCGGTATCGCCGGTCAGCGAAGCGACCGCGCCGGCGGTACCCGCCAGCGGTGCCGTCTATTGCACCGAAGCCGACTTCAGCGATTGCAGCGCACTCGCGCTCGGCAGCCCGACCCGTTTCGGCAACATGGCGGCGGCGATGAAATACTTTCTCGACGGCACCGCAGCCGCGTGGCTCAGCGGCAGCATGATCGACAAACCGGCCGGCGTGTTCACCTCGACCGCCTCGCTGCACGGCGGCCAGGAAAGCACCCTACTCAGCATGCTGTTGCCGTTGTTGCACCATGGCATGGTGTTCTGTGGCGTCCCTTACAGCGAGGCTGCGCTGAACCAGACCCAAAGTGGCGGCACGCCGTACGGCCCCTCGCATGTTGCCGGCGCACGCGACGAATTGCCGCTGACCGAGCACGAGAAGCAACTGTGCCAAGCGCTCGGCAAGCGTCTGGCCAGGCTGGCACTGCGACTGCAAGCGACTCCTCATTAATGCCCAATCGTCTGCTACCCGCGTTGACGCTGCTGTTGCTGGTATTGCTCGGCCTCGACTGGTACTGGCAACCACTCGGCGG
>DATJXP010000426.1:0-5666 GCA_035500035.1 Candidatus Acidiferrum sp.
CGCATCAGCCCGTCGTTCAGTGCCGCATACACCACATTGGGCGTGAACTGCGCCATGTCATCACGGCTGGGCGCATGGGCATTGACGGCGGGATCGGGCTTGAGATGGCAAGCGGCGCAGCGGGCAGTGAAGATCGCTTCACCATCCTGCGCAAAGATGGCGGCGCTAAAGAGCGCCGCCATCGACAGGCATAGATAACGAATACGACCGATCAACGCGCCACCGCGTTGGCATAGACGCGGATCGCTCCGACATCCGACCAGCCACCCGGACCATGATCGGCGCCAGGCTGCAGATCGGTGAAGCCGATCTCATCGACCTTGCTGACGTCGAGTTCGTTCAGCAGGTTACCCTTGGTGACGCCGAGCTCGGTGTTGAACGCGATCCACTTGACCTGTTCAAGCCGGAATTCCTCGAACAGGAAATCGGCGGTCTGGCCAAGCTCCTTGTCGCCGATGTAGGTCTTGCCGTCGGCGAGCTTGATGAACGGATGAATCTTGTGGAAGCCGGAAGTCTTGCTCTGCACCATGATGCGCGCGCCCTTGCTGAAATCGGCGTAACTCTTCTTGCTCTTGAGCGCGAAGGTGCAGCCGGCACCGCACAGGCCCGACCATGTATGAGTCGGATTGGTGTCGTTGCCATCGATGCCCGTTACCTGCAGTTGATCGCTCTTGGGTCCGTACATCTTCAACTCGAGGTTGGCATTGGCCACGTTGGATTGCGTCAACGCGTTTTCACCGCCCTTGGGCACCTGCTTCCACACTTCTTCGAAGAACAAGCCAGGACGCGGTGGCGGCGGCGTACCCGGGCCTTCAGCGGCACGGACGCCAACACAGCTCAAGGCAACGACGGCAATGGCAATGCCCTGCTTCAGTTTATTCATGCGAGCTTTCCCCCTCTGGCGTAGCGTGCGCATCGTTTGCAATCGGTGACTGCAGCAACGATGCGCACGTTTCCCGCATTTATTATTGACTCAGGAATTTCTGCGCGGTCTTGATGTCGCACTTCTCGCCCGACAGTTTCATGTCGGGACGGTATTCCAGGGTGCCGCTCCATTCCACCGGCGCGGCCAGGAATTCCGGATCTTCGATCTTGCCGGAATAAACCAGGCTCTTGCCATCCGGACCCACTTCGTATTTCTCGGTCAGGTGCTTGCCGGTGCCGCTGGGCAGCGACGTAGTCAAACCGATCGGGTTGGGCGCGAAGTTGGTGGAATCGACCACCAGCGTGTTGCCTTCGAAATGGCCGACGCTGTGGCCATGCGGGAAAGTCTGCTTGGCATCAGGATGCTTGCGGCCGTCGAGCCACACGGTGCGCTCGGTATCGAGCCAGTCGATGTGCAGCAGCACCTTGTCTTTCTGCACGTCGATCACGGTGGCCACCGGGTAGAACGCCACCGCCGGCTCGCCGATCGGTTGGCAATCCTTCTGCGGCGTCGGCAGGCTGGCGGCTTTCGCGGCAGCAGCTTTGGCGGCGTCGGTGGTCTGCCAACCACGCTGGCCGCCGAGGAAGCCCATGAACGATTTCATCGGCGAGAACCAAGTGCCGGCAATGCTGGTGGCCTTGGCGCCGGTGTCGGTGTAGGTGCTCTTCGAGGCGATGTTCAGCGGCAGATAAGTACCGTCTTCCTTGTACAACTCCAAGCCGAGGAACAGCTTGTCGCCACCCGCCTTGGGCGGATTGCCGACGATACTGATCTTGTCGCCCACCTTGATGGAATCACGCGAAAAACCGAGCGGACCGATCACTGAAGCAGCACCGGCTTCGACTTCGGTCGCCACGGTGGTCCCGTCTTCTTTCTTGACGTTGAGCACCATGTAAACGTGCGGATTGCGGAAACTGTATTCGGTCACGACGCCGGAGATGGTTTGCTTGACCCCGGTGTTGAATGCGGCGGCACTGTGATGCGCCAGCGCGGTGGTGCTGCATCCGGCAGCGATGAGAGTTGCCAAAACGGTAAGGCGCGTATTACGGATCATGCAGGTCACCTCCGGTACAAAACTGCACACAAGCGGAAAATTTATCGTTGTTATAGTGGAATGAAGTTTCCCTTGAAGCGACAGGATTGTCCCATCGGCTTTCAATCGAGTTCAAGCACACAACCGCGCAAAATAATGCAAATACTGCGCAAGTAGCGGTTACTTGATCGGCAAATAGATATCCGTGATGAGTTCGTGGTCCTTCAGGCCAGGCCCGACGTTCACGTAATGAAAGAACATCGGATAGTCGCGCAGTTGCTCGCCGCTTTGCGGCAACCACACTTCATGCAAGTAGCGCGGCCCGGCCAGTTCGTGGCGCGAACCGATGTTGCGTACGCACGCACAGCGACCAGCCGGAATCGTTTTGGTTACCACGCCGTATGGATTCGGTGCCACCGGCTGCTGGACCGACACGCAGAGATCGAGCCGGTAATCTTCCGGCAATACGTGGCCGTGATAGTTGTAATGCACGCCATAGGTATTGCCAATGCCAGGGCGCATGCCGTTTTCACGGCGCCATTGCACGAACTTCTCCGTGGTCTGCCAGGTAAGACTCTCCGGCCCGCGATGTTCGAGCGCAGCCACCAGCGTGGCGGGGAAATCGACAATCGCTACCTGCATGGGTGGCAACTCCTGTGGTTGGCGGTAATGCAGTCTCACCTGCCATTGCTGCCAGTACGACCGCGCACGGAACGTGCCCGGACTCTGCCCGTACGCTTTGCGGAACGCGCGCGAAAGTGCGCGACGTGGCTCAGCGTGGCGGCGTCGAGCTTGTCGTCCAGATGCTGCCGTATGTACTCGAGCACCCTGCTCAACCGCGCCATCTGCCGCTGCGCGCTGTTCATGTGTTTCCTCTTCGCTGTGGCCGTTGCCATGATGAGCGCCTGCGCAGAGGTTTGCCTGACCGTTCTTGCTGAGTTGCGTTATGCCTGCGCGGCGACCGCCATTCGCGCATGCTCCTTGATGCGCAGCTCGCGCTGCACCAGCGCAAAACTGATGATGGCCTGGATCACGACCGCCAACATCGACACGTACCACAGCTGATGCAATTCGAAGTCGGCGCGATGTGAGACCACGAACGCGACCGGGATGAAGATTGCCAACCGGATCGCCGAACTCAGCAGCGCCGGCCGCGTGTTGCCAAGCCCCTGGAAGATACCGGAGCACGAGAACACCACACCCTGGGCAACGAAGTTGAGCGAAATGATGCGCAGGAAATCGCCGCCCACCTGTAATACTGTCGCCTCTTCGGTGAAGCCGCGCATCAACAGTTGCGGATTGATCTGCACCAGCACGGTGACCAGCAACATCACCACGCCGTTGAGCAGGATGCCCTTGTTGCAGGCTTCGCGCACACGCTCCAGGCGACCGGCGCCATAGTTCTGGCCGACGATGGGGCCTATGGCGAAAGCGATCGCCATGGTTGGCATGAAGATCGACTGCATGATGCGGCCGCCGATGCTGAAGCCCGCCTGCGCCGAGGCACCGAAATCCTGGATGACGACATAGATCACCGCGAAGTACAGGAACATCAGCAGCATCTCGCCGCCAGCCGGCAGGCCGATGTCGAGCATGCGCTTCCACACCGAGAAGTCCGGTGCGAACTGAGCAGTGTCAAACCGCACATATTTTTCCTGGGCGTGAAAGTAATACACGAGGATGCAGATTCCGACCACCACCGACACCGAGCTCGCCAGTCCGGCGCCCATCACGCCCAGCTTGAGGCCGGTGCCCCAGCCGGCGATCAGCATCGGTGCCAGCACCGTGTTCAGGATCACCGTCACCATCTGCACCAGCATGCCGGGCTTGACGATGCCGGTGGCGCGCAACGCCGACGCCATCGACATCATCGCGAACTGCAACGACATGCCAGGCACGAACCAGCGCAGGAAACGCGCACCCTGCTCGCGGGTAGCGTCGTCGGCGGCGATCTGCGCCATGTAGATGTCTGCGAACAGCAAGCCGCTGACCAAGGTCAGCGCGCCGAGGATGATCGACAAGACCAGCGCCTGGTTGAACACCTTGTTGGCCTCGGCTTGTTCCTTGCGGCCCACCGCCTGCGACATCAGGGCAACCGTGCTGACTCCGAGTATCTGCGTGATCGCCATCACCATGAACATCACCGTACCGGCAGCGCCGACACCGGCTACCGCGGCATCGCCGATCGCTGCCACAAAGTACAAATCGACCAGCAGGTAGAGGGTCTGGAAGATCATGCCGGCCGCGACCGGCGCCGCCATGGCGATGATGGTTTTGGTAATGCCACCTTGAGTCAGGTCACGCATGGTTCAGTTCCCCCGCTGAATCATTGGAACCCGCATTTTACGGGCAGGACACGTCACTCGAACAACGTCGAAACCCGAAATAAATCGCTTGCCGTCCGCGCAAATATGCCCCGTAATAGCCTCATGGAACGGGCAAATTCGCATTGACACTGCCAGGCAGTTACCAGAAAATGCGCGCCTTCCACAGAACACGCACTTGTAGCTCAGTTGGATAGAGTATCTGGCTACGAACTAGAGGGTCGCAGGTTCGAATCCTGCCAAGTGCGCCATCTTTCCGATGGGTAAAACAAGCAGTTATCTCAACAACGGGATCACTGCTTTTTTTATGTCCGTTTCTTCTGCAACCGTAGCAAAGAACGTAACCTCATCCCGCAACGGACTGATGTTGGCAGCCCTCTCCTTATGACAGTTCCCTACTCTCTTACGATCGACTCGCTAAGAACCGAGCAGTTGCATATCGAACATTGGCAAGTGAATCCCGGCGAATGCTGGGCCGTGATCGGGCGCAATGGTTCCGGCAAGCAGCACCTGACGCAGTTGCTGCAAGGCAAGGTGCCAATCAAGAGCGGCTCGCTGCAGCAAGGATTCAACCGCGTGGGTTTGCTGTCATTCGAGATGCAGCAGCGCTTTTTCGAACAAGAGCTCCGTAATGACGACAGCGAGTTCATCGAAGGTGCCGACATCGGCACCACAGTGCTGGAATTGCTTGGACTGGTGGACTCGGTACCACCCGCACTGGCTTTTCTCGGCCTGGAACCGTTGTTGCAGCGCGGCTACCGCCAGCTCAGCAGCGGCGAAGCGCGCAAAACGCTGTTGGCCTGGCAATGGTTGCAGCAGCCGGATATGTTGTTGCTCGACGAACCGTTCGACAGCCTCGATGTCGCCACCCGTCACAATCTCGCCGGCTTTTTTGCCGAAGCGACGGCGACCGGCCTGCACACCTTGCTGTTCCTGCTCAACACGCTGGAAGACGTCTTTCCCTGGCACACCCATGTCGCGATCATCGAGCGCGGCGAACTGCTGCTGGCCGGCCCGGCCAATGCAGTCATGCAGGATCCATCGGTGCGCGCACTACTGTCGTTCGACCCATCCAGACTTCCTGCCTGGCCGGAGCCGTTGCGGCATGAGCGTCCGGCCGATCCATTGATCGAGTTGCGCAACGGCAAAGTGCAATATGACGAAGCCTTGATCTTCGATGGCATCGATCTCGATGTGCGCCACGGCTCGCATACCTTATTGACCGGCCCCAACGGCTCCGGCAAATCGACGCTGCTCGGCCTGCTGACCGGGGATCATCCGCAATGCTACGGCAATGACCTGTGGCTGTTCGGTAAACGCCGCGGCAGCGGTGAAACCGTGTGGGAACTCAAAAAGCAGATGGGCATCGTGACTCCGGCATTGC
>DATJXP010000427.1:0-6679 GCA_035500035.1 Candidatus Acidiferrum sp.
TTCCAGCCGAAGGAACTCGGTGCGCCGATCCACGGCTTCCCCGATCCGATCCCGGCCGGCAAGAAAATGTCGCGCGCCGACATGGTCAAGACCGCGCTCGGTTACCCTGAGGGCCTGCGCATCGGCAGCTTCATCGAGGGCGGCACCAAATTTGCGACTGAAGCCTACCGGGTAGAGAACGGCGTCATCACCGCCGGCGTCGGTTGTGGCCGTGAAGATTGCAACATGTACTCGCAGAACCTGATGGTGCACCCGAGCATCATCCCCAGCGTGGCCGTGGTCGATGAAGAGAACGGCGTGGTGGTGCTGTGGATGAACTTCGGCCACACCGGCGATTCGTACGGCGTCGGCAATTCGCTGGTGACGTTCGAAGCGTTCAAGGTGTGGGGCGGCGAAATCCATGCCGTCAACGCCTTCTTCAAAGGCATGCCGATCGGCACCTCGCGCTTCTGGCCGGGTTCGGATCCGGTGTCGAAGTAATCGGGGACCGACTCCAGCCGGCGTCGATCATCGATGCCGGCCTGATCGTCCGCTGTCTTGCAGGAGTTACCATGAAATACAAGGCCCGCTTTGCCGTCGTGGCGTGTGCGTTCGTCATCGCGCGCCCGGTACTGGCGCAGCAAACCCAGCCGCCGCCGAAGCCGTTCGAAGGGAGCGTGGCGCTCGGCTTCGTGGGCACCACCGGCAACACCGAAACGTCCACCTTCAATGCCGAAGTGCTGGCCACGCTGCGCAGTACCGACTGGACCCACAACGGCAAGTTCCAGGCATTGGGCTCGCAGGAGAATGCCGGCACCAAGGCCGAGCATTACTTCATCGAAGACAAATCCGACTACAACCTCGATCTGGATCAGTACCTGTTCGTCAAAGGTTCCTGGCTCGACGATCGCTTCAGTGGTTATAAGTATCAGGCCACCGCCGCCACCGGTTATGGCCGTCACCTGGCCAACCAGGGCGATTTCACGCTGCAAGCGTTCGGTGGTGTCGGTTATCGCAGAAACGAGGACATCAATGGCGTCGGCAGCAGCGACGGCATCGTCACGCTGGGCGAAAAGCTGGAGTGGAAGCTGAGCGACAGCGCCAAGCTGGTACAGGATTTCACCACCGACATCGGCGGCGGCCTCACCTCCAGCGTGTTCGAACTGGGACTGGAATCGCAGATCGTCGGCCGCATCGCCACCAAGATTGCCTTTCAGGCGCGCAATCTGTCGCAGGTGCCGGCCGGCAGGAAGCAAACCGACACGCAGACGTCGGTTTCGCTGGTCTATGCGTTTTGACGGCGCGACCTGCCGCTACTGCCTGACGCAACCCCAAACCGCAAACGCCGCGGTCACGACCAGCGCTGCCCACGGCAGCGCCGGGTCGATGCCGCTACCGAGACTGGCATAGCCCAGCTTGGTGGTGTACGCGACGAGGGTGATCACCAATGGCGCAATGACCAGGGCAGGGGCTTGCCCCATGTCGCGCACGCGCCGCGTCAACAGCACGAAAGTGGGGTACATCAGCACCAGCATGCAGAAGTGCGCGGTGCGGCCGGTGACGAGGAAGGCATAGAACGCCAGCGCGGCGATCAACACGAGCAACGCCGGGATGAATTCCGCGCGGGCGGTGCGGCCGTTGGGATTGACGAACAGGGCATCGAAGTTCATCGCAGGTTCTCCTTAGCGTTCGCCAAATGCCAGCGCGCTGCGTTCCAGCGTGCCGCGGTAGTACGGCAGGTAGGCCAGCATCAGCAGGCCGTTGAGCGCGAAAGCGGCGAGCGCGAACAGCATCTCGAGCGGTTGATGGTCGAGCACCACCGCCCAGTACAGCGCGCAAGTGGACACCGGCATCAACGCACACAGCGCGAACGGCAGCCACACGCCGGCGAGGATCAACACGCCGCCGATCAATTCCATCGCCATGGCCACGTCAATCAGGCGCGAGTGCACCAGCGACGTCATCAGCTGGATCGCCAGCGGTTCGCTGCCGCCAGGCATGGCCCACAGCGACAGGAACAGGTAGTTGGCGCCGTTGAGCACCATCCACGCGCCGAACACGATACGAGCGCCGAGCGCGAACTGCTGCAGCGAACTCGCTTGTGCCCGCAACGTGAACATCGATTTGAAACTCCCGAGCCAGGCCAGGCACAGCAGTACGTTGCACAGCAGCGTGGCTTCGCCGAACAGTGCGGCGCGTGAGCTGAAGCCTTCCAGCGGCGCGTCCCAGTAGAACACGTTGAACGACACCGGCAGGCAGATCACCAGCGCCAGCGGCGTGTAGAAGCCGAACAGCACGCCGAGGCCGGCGATCAGCTCGACCGCCTTCACCAGGTCGAACAGGTGGCTGTCGAGCAGGGCACGGATCAGCTCCTGGCTCAACGGCTGGCTGCCCATCGGCTGCGGGAATATCAGATAGAAATGATTGATGCCGGCGGGAATCATCCACGCCGCGAATATCAAGCGCACAAACCAGACTGCGTACTTCATCCAGCCCCCTGATCCTTCGTTTCTCGTTGTTAGGGGCCATCTTGGCGTGGCCTTCGGTTATTGCCCAAGCGTAGCTGCTGGACTGGAGGTTTGTAAACTCACCGCGCCTCGGAACGTTCGGCACCGCAGCGTTCGCAGCGATAGACCGTGACCAGCTTGCCTTGTTTGCTGTCGAACGGCTTGTGCTGCCACACCGTCCAGCGATGGTGCCCGTTGGCACACAAATGGCTGCGTTTGGGCGCTTGCTTGCGCCGGAAGGGGAGGATGTCGGCCACGGCGGAACCACTCGGCTGAAGGTGTAGCGAGCAGCATAACCAAGACTGGGGCCGGCCACAAAAACTGGTAGGCTTTGCGTTTTCGATCAGGGGTACCCGTGTGGTCACAAGCGATTCAACGCAGTTGGCGGTGCCGTTTCACGCCCACGCCGGATTGCTGCGCGTCTTCGTCGCCCGCCGGGCCGAGATCGTCGAGCGGATCGAGCGGCTGCTGAATTGCCAGAAGAAACCCACCGAGTATCAGCAGAATCAGCCTCTGCTGGCGCAGCAATTCAAGGACTGCTTCTTTGCCGGCCTCGCGCGCGAGCAGGCCGCCCTGCGCGATCAACTCGAGTTCGCGCACTGGGCCAGCGGCTTCAAGCCGCGGGCGCATCCCGGCAACGACATCATCGATCCGGCCGCGCTGATGGTGCGCGGCTTTCACTGTTGGCAACAGACGCGGTGGCCGGGCCAGCGTGGCCGCGTGCGTTACGCGCACACGTTGTTCAATGTGTATCTGTTGCGCTGCCTGACGCTGTTGATCATGCGGCTGTGGGACGACGGCAACGACTCAGCGCACGAGCGGCTGCAGCAAGCGCAGGCCGTGCTCGATCAACTCTGGCAAGGCTTGCCAACCGATCAGCCGGTGCTGGTGCGCGACATCCGCTGGCTGTTCCCGGTGGCGATGAGCCCGACCACCGACGAGCTGAACGGTTATTTTGATATCGCGGCCAAAATCGCCGACAGCTTGCCCGCCGCCGATCAACTGGAATTCCAGCGCGCCGCGGTGCAAACCGGCGGCGGCCACTTGCGCGCACAGTTGCGGGCCTTGTGCGTGCAACGTGGCGTCGGGCTCGACGATCACGGCCTCGTGTTGCTGACGCGGGTGTCGAATGCACTCGATATCTGTTTGTTGATGGAAGGGTTGGTGATTCTGTTGCGTGCCTATCAACGCGCGGTGCAGGACGACAACGCAGCCGAGCGTCGCCAACTGGCGGCAGCGATAGTCGAAGGGCTGTCGCCGGATCCGGAGCTGTTCGTCAATCGACTTACGCTGCTGGGCCCGTACACGATGATCGAAAATATCTTCATCACCACCGATGCCGCCGACAACGCCAGCTACACCGCGCTGGGCCGCCGCCACCGGCAATTGCTGCAGGATTACAACGTGCTCATCGTGCAACTCGCCCAGCCGTTGCTCGACGACTGCCAGCACTGCGCGCCCATTGCCGGCAGTTACACACCGTATGGCGCGCTGTACGGATTCTCGTCCAACCTGCTCGAGCTGATGGCGTTCAAGACGCTGCAACTGGAAGCGGAAACGCGCTTCAGCCTGGAAGACGTGTTCACCGCCGGCGGCGCCGACAAGCTGGCGTGGGTGAACGGCTGGCGCAACCTGCCGCACATCAAGCCGGAAGTGATAAAGCAGTTCGAATATCCGCAGCAGTTTGCCGAAGCGATTCATGTACGCATCGAGCGAGCGCTGCAACAGCGCGTCAACGAAAGCGACGCAAAAGTTGCGGCGAAAAGCGGCCGTCTTTTTGTCGCAAGCAAGGACAGTCTGCAAGAATCCCCGCAGTTGGCAAACACCCCGGCATTGCCGGCGCATTACATTCACGCTTCCGATCCGCAACTGGTCGCGGCCGGCAAGGCCGTAGCCAAGGACGAGGGCGACTTGCTGCACTGCCGTATCGAAGGCGAATACCTGGTGAGTTATCAGACCGCCAACGGTTGGGTCGGCATCAGCAAGGACCTGCTGACCGAAGTGATTGGCGCCGGGCACGATGCCAGGCTATGCGACCTGCCGCACGCGGCGGCCGAAGTGGCGCAGTTGATGTTGCCTGTCGAGCCGTGATCCGCCGGTGTAGTATCGGCTCACGATCTCTTCTTGCTGCATCTTGTGACTGCAATGTACCGCTACGACGGCCTGTTGGTGGCCGAATACCGTGACGAGGCCGGCCTCGTCGAAGTGGTCGATTACGATGGTTTGCGCTGTTTGCATTTCGGCACGCTGGCGCGCCAGAGCAGCATGCAGCTCGGCCATCCCGGACGCCCGGTCATCGAGTACGAGCGGGCGATGGCGGCGTACCTGTTGTTCAACCCCGAACCGAAACGGGTGTTGATCATCGGTCTGGGTGCCGGCAACCTCGCGCGTTTCGTGCTCGATGCCTGCGAACACACCCGGGTCGACGTGGTGGAACTGCGGCCGCTGGTAGTGCAAGTGGCACGGCAACATTTTGCGCTGGAGCCGGATCCGCGCTTGCGGATTGCCATCGGTTGCGGTGCCGAACAAGTGGCGCAGTTACGCACGCAAGCCGCCGGGCATTACGACGTGATCCTGGTGGATGCCTATCACGGCGCCGGCATGGCGCCGGCGGTGGCCAGTGAAGAATTTTTCCGCCACTGCCGCGAATTGCTGACGGACACGGGCCTACTGGTCAGCAACCTCTGGCGTGTCGGTGCGCTGCCGCTGCCTGCGGTGGCCGCCAATATGCTCAAGGCATTCGGCCTGCGCGTGCACATGATTCCGGAGGGCATGGTCAACATGATCGCCTTCGCCTTTGCCGACGGGTTTCCCCGCCTTGCGCTGGCGCCGCTGGAAACGCGCGCTGCGCGCTTGCGGCAACGCTTGCAGCTGGATTTTCCCGCCTACTTGCAGGGGTTGCACACCAGCGATCCGATGGGTCGCCTGTTCATCGAGCAATGAATGCCGCGCGGCGGACAGGACTGGGGCGGTGCTACTTCTTCTCTTCCTCGGAAGTCTCGATCGTCAACGTGAACGTGCGTTTGGCATCGCCTTCGAGCGTGCCGACGTTGACGACGTGGCGGGCTATCTCTTCGTTGCGTTCGTCACGCACGCTGATGAGGATGCAGTATTCCATCGCGCCGTCGGGGCGTTCGGCAGTAAAGCTGCCTTCGACGCGCCAGGCCGGTTTGGGAGCGGGCGCTCCCTTCGGTTTGTCGAAACGCAGGTGCCCCTTGCATCCGGGACAGACGGATGCACTGGCAAGGATCGTCGCCTTGCAGTGAGGGCAGGTGCGCGTGCTCAACGTTATTTGCCTTCGAAGCCGAAGTCCACGTTGCCGCGCATGCGGGCGCCGGCCGTGACGGACAGCGAGCCGGCCTTGATGTCGCCGGTGACGGTGCTGCCTTGTTTGAGTTCGACATGCTTGGCGTTCTGGATGTTGCCCTGCAGCGTGCCGTTGATGGCGATCTGGCCGGCATTGACCTGGCCTTCGACGCTGGCGGCGGCATCGATGTTCAAGTCGCCATCGACGTGGATGTCACCCTTGAACTTGCCGGCAACGCGTACGCTGCCCTTGCCGACGATCTTGCCTTCGATGGTGATGCCGGAAGTAATCAGCGATTCTTCCTTGCTCGAGCCGGTTCTTGCCGGCTGCGGTTGCACCGGCGGAGTGCTCGCCTGGGGGGCAGGCGTGTTGCCGGGTGTAGCAGGGGGTTCGTTTTTGTCCCAAATTGCCATGTTTTATCGCTCCGGTTGGTTGGGACCCCGAATGGTGCCGATGTTGGCGCTGGATTACAACGGGCGATTTCACCGCTGGCTGGTCAAATCTGTACTAAACTCGTTGCTAATGGCCCATATCGATAAAGCTACGGTAAAGACCCCCAACAGATCGCTCATCCGCAGGCAGAAAGCATGGATAGTCGGGAACTGGAAAAGTTAGTCATGGCGCTGACGCCATCCGAGCGGGCAGAGCTGCTACAACTACTTAAAACAAAAGTTGTGGCCAGTCATGCTGATCGGATGGTCAACGAGCAATCGGCACCTTACACAATGGAAGCAGGGGAACAGGCAATGGAAGCGCAAGTACAACTATTGATTGAAAAATTCATTCATCTCTCACCAGAGAAGCAGGCAGAAGTCGAGGATTTTGTCGAATTTCTGCATCAGCAGCAGGGTGTGGGACGTTACGACAAGCTTCATGTGAAGTTGTC
>DATJXP010000428.1:0-7931 GCA_035500035.1 Candidatus Acidiferrum sp.
AAATTGCATACGCGACAAGACTTGTCTCGTGCCGTATTAAACCAGAGCGATCCAGGCGACCCAGAGACGGCAGGCCAAAAATAAGCCTGACCCATAGTGGTTTCTCGATATATTCATCTTTTGTAGTGTTCATTGCATAGAGCTCCTGTTCTAGTAAGTCGACATTGATATCAAATGTCGCCGCCAGAGCCCGAAGCGATGCATAGCTCACTCGATGTCCCGCCTCAACGCGCTGAATTGTGCGCAGGCTTAGGCGGGCTGCCTCAGCAAGTTGTTCCTGGGAAATACTCCTGGCTTCCCTAAGTTTCCTGATTAGCATGTCAATCTCCGGTGGTGACCTGCGAAATCTGGATCGATTGATTCACTGTCGGTGACGACAGCACCCGTCAAATTACCCGCCAATAGCGATATTTTGTGAAATTCCGGTCAAATTACTCTGATCCCTTTGGTAGTTTGATCCCTTTGGTAGTTCAGATTGGATTGCCCTGCAATTCCATCAAGGAATCGTATTTCAGCTGGCAATACGGACAAAATCCGCTTTTGAAAGCCAGCACGCCTGCAGCCGCATAGCCCGGCGTTTTCTGACACTGGCGGCATTTGAGTCCATAGCTTTCGAGCAGCGAGATCTTTTTTTGCCGGGACAAAACAAAACCCGCGACAATCAGCAAAGGGCCACCCACCCAAAAAAGCAGTCCGTTCAGATCATGGCCAGCGCCGATCCATAAGGTCGCTGCCAGTTGCATTGACGCTGCGGCCGCAAGGAAGGAGCTGAAGTACCTGGCATGGATCACTTTCAGCTCAGCGCTGAGAGTGTCTGCCGTTTTGCTTGCGGGAGCATCCATGGGAGCTTGCTGATTGCTGGCTTGATCAGTTCAGTTTGTCTATCGACAGTCCCAAATCCTCAAACATCTTCATCGCACTCGCACGCCCCGCGCCGAACACGCCGCCACCCGGATGCTGGAACGGCCCCACCAGGTAGAAACGCTCAACACCGGGCACAGTGTTGCCACCAAGATCCGGCGTCGGACGATGCGCGCCGTTCTGCACCAGGTTGAAGGCGACACCGTGGATGTCGCCTTTGCGGAAGGAGGCCGAGTGGCGTTCCATGTCGAGCGGGCTGTCGCAGTGCCACTTGATAATGTTGGCCTGGCTGAGGTTGTCGATGTACGGCTGCATCTTGTCGATCATGCTCCAGGCGAATTCTTCCTTGCGGGCGTCCCACGCCTTGGCGCCGCCTTGCGGATGTTCGTACGGCACGTAGTCCCACGCGTGCATCGTCGCCTTGCCGGCCGGTGCGCGCGAAGGGTCGATGTTGGTGACGGAGCCGAGGCCGATCAGCGAATCTTTCGGAATGCGGCCGTAGCGCAGGTCGTCGAAGTGGCCTCTGAGAGTATCGATGTGGTCGGGCAGCAGTTCTATCATCATCGCCTTGCGCGCCTTGTCGCCGCATTTGAACTTCAGCGGTTCGTTGAGCGCGGCGTGGATGGTGAATACCACGTTCTCGGTCAGCTCGGCGTTGGCGGCATCGCGCACCACTTGCGGATCGACACCGTCGATGAACTTGCCGAGGTCGTGCGGGTGGATGGCGCCGATGACGCCGTCTTTCGCGTTGTAGGTCTTGCCGTCGTCAGTGGTGACACCAATCGCGCGGCCCTTGCTGGTCAATATCTTGTTGACGCTGGTGTTGCCGACGATCTTGCCGCCGTGGTCTTCGATGCAGCGGATCAGCGCCTGCGACAACATGCCGCTGCCGCCGACGGCGACGCCGATGCCGTACTTTTCCAGGAACGCGAGGAACACGAACAAGCCGATGCCGGTGCCTTTCTCCTCCGGCCCGGTCAGGTTCTCGCTGACCATGCGGGTAAAGTGCAGCAGCACGCGCTCGTCCTTGAAGTATTCCTTGACGATGTCGAACGCGCTCTTCTGCATGATGCTCATCATCAGGCGGCCTTCGCGCGATTGATCCATGAAGGCATACATCGCGCCGGTCGGTGCCGGCACGCTGAACATGCCGCCGACGATGGCAGGCAAATACAGGGCGCCGAGTTCGCTCAGCTTCAGGTACGACTCGGCATCGCGCGCCGAGAAGCGTTTGATTTCTTCGTAGGTACGCTGGCGGTCGGTGTACAGCGCCAGCGTCGAGCCGTCCTTGAACACCGACATCAGCGGAATTTCCGGGTAGATGTACTTGAGGCCGTACTTCGACAGCAGGCCGAGCTCGTCATCTTTGATCAGCGGGTTGGCCTGGATGAAGATGTGTGCCATCGAGTGCTGGTCGTGCTTGAAGCCGGGCACTGTGAGTTCGCGCGTGATGACGCCGCCGCCGAACCAGCTCTGCCGTTCGAGCACGATCACTTTGCGGCCGGCGCAGGCCAGGTACGCGGCGGCGACGAGGCCGTTGTGGCCGGAGCCGATTGCTACTACGTCGTAAGTTTCGTTCATGGGTTATCTCGCTTTCGGGGTGCGGTTATCGCCGGGTTGAATTTTTCGAATCAGGCTTTCTGCAAAACAAAAATCTGTTTGGGAGAGTCGCTGGCAAAATTGCTTTCGTCATAGTTGCCGAATTTATGTTCTACCTCAAATCCTGCCAGTCGGAAAATAGCAATAAGTTCCTTCGGAAAGAAGCAGCGCATGGCTACTTTTTTGGTGTGTGACACCACGCCATTGATAAAGTAGAAAAGTTGGAATTCCAGTAACTGGGACGATCTGTCGTATTGGGTCTCCACTTCGACCCTGACGGGCTCGTTGTTTTTCGTTTTGAAGGCCTTGTGAAAATGACGATCTTTGCCTTCCCCCGCAATTTTTTCCAGGGCAGGATTGAATACGTCCAGTACCAGTCTGCCGCTTTGTGCCAGATGGCGGTGGGCGCACATCAGAAAATCCAGCACAGAGTCCAGATCCAATAGATGCTGCATGGCGTTGGTCGCCGAAAAGATCATTGCGTAGCATCTGCCTGGATTCATGGTCCGACAGTCTTGTTGCAGCCATGTTATCTGCAGCCTGGACGCCGCGGACTTTCGTTTGGCCAATGCCAGCATTGATGGCGCAACGTCTAGCCCGGTTATGTCATGCCCTTCCCGAGCCAACGACAAGGTAAGACGCCCAGTACCGCAGGCAACTTCCAGGATAGGCCCGCCGTATCTTTGAGCGCAGCGCTGGAAGAAAGGGATTTCATGAATACGATCTGCAAACTCCAGATCGTAGAGTTCGGCGTCTTCGTAGATGGCCAGACAGTCAGACAAGTTCATGACGCAAAAGCAAGTGAGCTGAGGATAGTAAAGTCGTCATTGCTGGCACCGAACACGGTTGCCGGCAACCCCAGGATGTTCTGTTCTGCAAACAAGTCGCTCCAACGGTGGCAAGTTGGGAAAAAATAACCGGTAGTGTCATGCAATCCGAATGCTACAGCAGCAGGGAGCACTTCGAGCATCGCCGCACGGGCTTTCCGCAGTGATGCTCCAACTTGTTTTGGGGTGTCGTGGTAAATGTCGAGGCAGGCTCTTGCAACGGCGAGATTGGCTTGAGGCGGTGGCGTTTCCCGAAAGAGCGGGAGCAGGATATCCAGATCGCAGTGCGGAACCATTGTGGTGCCAAAGAGCCGCGGGTGCAGCCATCCCTTGGTCAAAGAATGCAGCAGCAGAGTCTGTCCGCCGGCGAATAGGCGCAGCGAGCCGGTGTCCAATTGGGTGTCAAACGTGTAGACGCAATCGATCCATAAGCGGCGACGAGGACTGCTGGCAAGCCACTGTTCCAATTGCCGGATGTCTGCTTCGTCGAGCGGGCGGCCATGAGGTTTGAGGGGATTTGTCAGCAGCAATATCTCTTCACTCTCGGTGGGCATGGCCTGTGGCCAATCCAGCACGGGAAATGAGGTATATAGTTGGATCTTGCATCTGGCTTTCATGGCCAGCTCGGCATAGACCGGATAACAATCTGCCGGAAGCCACACACAAGACTGGTGTTGATGGCAGTGGTTGAAAAGTCGGGAAAGGCTGTCGCGTACACCACCGCTGACAAGTGTCTGCGGCGACAGGCCTGCGGCGAAGCCGAAATACTCACACCACTGTCGGGCCAGATCACATCGATAAATCTTTTCACTCGACTTGTTTGGTGCCGGTGCCAGATGAGCAAGAGCCCGATACAAATTTGTTTCAGCGCAGTCGTGGAAAGACGGTTGTTGCCGTTTCAATTTTTGTCGCAACGATTGGAATTCAGCGAAGTTCATATGTCTTCGGCATCATTTCACTGGCCCTGTCTTCCAGCGAAGCCAAACAGGTGCCATCGGCCATCACATTCCAGCTTCTCGCAATGCCGTGAGTACGCTCCCAAAACAGGCTTGGCTCAGTATAGGCGGCAACAGTGATGTCATGCCCATCGATTTGGCCACGGAAGACCGGAGCCCCCCATGGAAGCCTGGCGATTTCGTTGAAGCCATGGTCTTTGGCAAAATCGACAACGACACTCAATGGAACCTGGTGTTGGGCAGCCCAGTTATTGGTGGCCAGCGAGTGATAAACCGATTCGCGGCTAGTGGAGACGTACAGCTCTTTGAAACAGATTTCAGGCACACCCAGCCCCGCCGCCCATGACACGTAGTCATGAACGGCTTGCGCATCCGCAATGCCGCCTTGCTGCAGCACGCAAGTGAATCGGAATCTGAGCCTGGGAAAATCAGCGTGCCTCTCGCGCCAGGTCTCTGCCAGATTGACGGATTGGGTGTCGAGGTTCATCAGCGACTGATTTATTTCGTTGGCGTGATGATGGCGTGATACGTTCAGTACGGTAAGGCCAGCAGTCGCGAGAGCAACCAGACTTGCTGCGCGTTCGTCCTTTTTCAGGCGGGAGTGACGGTAGCCGTTGGTGATCAGCACCACTTTGGAAAACTCGTACGCGCAGGCACTGATGAGTTGACACAATTGATCATCCTTCAATAGTGCTGGCTCGCCACCGCCGGTGATGACTGCACGTTCGGCACCACGCTGGCGCGCATGTCGCAGAATACTTCCGATTTTGAGCAAGTCTGGCTTTTGCTGTTCCTGATCGGCCGAAACAGAGGCCTCCGAAAAACAAAATGGGCAGGCGGCCTGACATCCACGAGCCACCGGCAATATAGAAACTGACCGTGGCCTTAATTGCTCATAATCGATCATCTCCGTTGCGAGCAATCGATAGGAGTCTGCCACTATATCTTCGAGCAGGGCTGTTACCAGCTTGGGTTGATGTTCATTCGTCATCAGGTCGAACACGGCATGAATCGGCAGGTCATTGGCGGGATATATCCGGCCGAGCCCGCTCATCGAATTCGACTGCAGCGTTGCCGAAGGTACGCGGGCTTGCAGTGCGATCAATCTGTTTCCCGGTAATTGAAGTTTGCTCAGCAAAAGCGTTGCTTTTCTCACCCCAATTTCCAGCTCGCTTTCTGCGAGCACGAAAAAGAGGTCTGGATAAGTGCTTTCGGGAATACCATTTTTCGAATAAACGCGTCGATACTTGTCATATCCGCGTGCGAAATTCGACAGGACGGTAATGTAATAAACCGTTTCGAACTGTGCTGTCAGCGTGTTCATCCCTTGGCTACCATCCTTTGTTACAGCAGGTTCAAATCATTAAAAATCGATAGGCGCTAACGCCGGTTTGCCGAGAATCATGTCAGCTGCCTTCTCCGCCACCATCACCGCCCCAGCATTGGAATTACCGCTGACCATGCGCGGAAAGATCGAACAATCGACCACGCGCAACGCGTCGATGCCGCGTAGTTTCAGCTGTGGATCGACCACGGACGCTGCATCGCCACCCATACGGCACGAACCGCCGGGATGATGCACGGCGCTGCACATGCGTTTGATGTAGTCGCGCAGTTCGTCGTCTTTGTCTATCGACGGGCCGGGCAGGATTTCGCTCGCGCGGTATTTGCCGAGTTCGGGTCGTGCCAGGATCTTGCGGGCGATGCGGATGCCGCGCAGCAGCGGCTCGATGTCGGCGGCATCGCGCAGGAAGGCGTTGTCGATCAGCGGCGATTCGTGCGGATCGGGGCTCCCGAGCGTCACACTGCCGCGGCTCTTCGGTCGCAGCAAAATCGAATTGACGCCAAAGCCATGCCCGTGTGGAAACGCCTGACCGGGATTCGGCCGGTTGGCCGGCATGAATACCAACTGCACGTCGGGGCGGTCGAGGCCGTCGATGGTGCGCAGGAAACCGGTGACTTCGAACAGGTTGGTGGAGAACTGGCCTTTGCGGGCGAACAGATATTGCAAAACACTCCACGCGTTGCGCGGCAACGCCGGCAGCGAGATGCCGTACGACTCGGTGTTGTCGGTCTTCATCTGCACCACGGCGGATGGATGGTCGTGCAGATTCTGGCCGACGGCGGGCAAGTGCAGTTTCACTTCGATGCCGAGTTGATTCAGCAGCGTAGCGTCGCCAATACCACTGTGCTGCAGCACGGCCGGCGAACCGTAGGCGCCGCCGCACAGCAACACTTCGCGGTTGGCGGTGATGGTTTGCTGCATGCCGCCACGTTCGAGCGTGACGCCGGTGGCGCGGCCATTGCTGACTTCGATGCGGTGCACCAGCGCGTCGGTCACGATGTGCATATTGTTGCGATGGCGAATCGGATCGAGAAACGCCGACACGCCAGACACGCGCAAGCCTTTGTGGATCGCATTCTGTCGCACGTCGAAGCCAATTGGATCATGCGTGCCATGGAAATCTTCGCAACGACCATAACCAAGCGCTTCGGTGGCGGCGAGAAACGGCTTGATCATCGGGTTGTAGCGACTCACATGCGACACGTGCATCTCGCCCTGGGTGCCGTGCCACGGCGAGTCGCGGTGATCGTCGTTGTTTTCCGAACGCAGGAAGTACGGCAGCACTTCGCGGAAACTCCAGCCGGTGTTGCCCATCGCTGCCCATTCGTCGAAGTCGCGCGGATGGCCGCGGAAGTAGACCATGCCATTGGTGGAGCTGCAGCCGCCGAGGATGCGGCCGCGCGGCAGCAATATCTGGCGGCCGTTCAGTTGCGGCTGCGGTGTGCTCTTGTAGCCCCAGCTGTAGCGCGGATGGAACAGCAGCGTGCCGACGAACGACGGAATCTTCGTCAGGATCGTGTTGTCGGGCGGGCCGGCTTCGATCAGGCACACGGACGTTTTCGCATCGGCACTCAAACGATTGGCCAGCACGCAGCCGGCGGTGCCGGCGCCGATGATCACGTAGTCGAACTGCTGGCTCATGTCACAGTGCAGCCGACGCAGCGATGTCGGACAGGCGCTGGAAGCGCTCGATGTTCGGCGCTTGCTGCATGACGCCGGCCGACAGGTAACAGAAGCTCACCTGCGTCACCGGATCGACCCAGAACACCGTGCTGCCGGAGCCGTAGTTGCCGAACGTGCGCGGCGTCGTCAGCGTGCCGAACAGATTGGGGTGCACGGTATCGCCGCGCAAACAGAAGCCGAGGCCGATGTAGGCGGGGTAGGGTTCCCAGCCGTGGTTGATCGCCACTGCCTTGTACAGTTCGTTCGGCAACGTGCCGGTATGGTTTTGCGTAGCGAGATCGAGCATGGCCGGCGACAGGATGCGTTTGCCGTTGAGTTCACCGCCGCGCCGCAGCATTTCGGAAAACTTGAACAGGTCCGGCACCGTGGTGACGCCGCCGACCCAAGGCATCTCGGCGTGTTCGTCCTTGAAGGCGCCTTGTGGATCGTTGTTGTTGCGCGTCAGGTGTTCCTGCGGCGGTTTGCCGCGGAAGTCGGGAGTCACATGACGTTCGGCGAGATCGCGGCGCAGGCCGATGGCGGTGTCGTTCATGGCGAGCGGCGTGAACAGTTCGTCCTGCACCAGTTGGCGATAACTGCGCTTGAGCGGGTCGCTGCGCCGCACCGCTTCGCCCATCAGCGCATGGTTGAACAACGGTGAATAGGCGCAGCGGGTGCCGG
>DATJXP010000429.1:0-5501 GCA_035500035.1 Candidatus Acidiferrum sp.
TGCAGGTGTCGAGCATGATCTTGCGCGTCTTCGTCTTCATCACGAAGCACTGGAACGAGATCAGCATCTTGCCATCTTTTGTTGCGTAGTTCGGGATCAGCCAGGGATAGGCTTGCACGGTGGCCGGCGTCGCTTCCGGCAGCAGCATCGTGATGTCGTCTTCCCAGGCATTCACTTCTACCAGCCGCGTGATCTCGACGTCGCCGATTTTCCAGCTGCGCATGTGTTCGATGGCCATGAAACGTTCCCCTTGCTTGATATTTTTTCGGCTGTCCCGTCATTCCCGCGCAGGCGGGAATCCAGTATCAGGCAGAAACTAGCATATCGCCCGCCTTTTCCGCGATGGCGACCACGCTGGCATTGGTGTTGGCGCCGACGAGGCGCGGATAGATCGACGCATCGACCACGCGCAGACCCTGCAAGCCGTGCACTTTCAACTGGTGATCGACCACGGCCAGTGCGTCGTTGCCCATGCGGCAGGTGCAGCCGGGGTGATGCACGGTGTGCAGCGTGTTGCGTACATACTGCAGCAGTTCGGCGTCACTGTGCACCGCCGCACCCGGCAACCGTTCGTGCGCACGATACGGCGCAAAGTTGCCGTGGCCGAGAATGCGGCGTGCCAGCTTGAGACCACGCACTATCGTCTCGAGATCCTGCGGTGCGTTGCCAAGCTGCGGATCGATCGATGGTTTCGACAGCGGATCGTTGCTTGATACTTTCACCGTGCCGCGACTGTCCGGATACAAACAGACGATGCTGATCGCATAGCCGTGGCCGAGCGGCAGCGGAAACGGTTTGACGTTGCGGCGCGCCGGTTGGAACACCACCTGCATGTCGGGTCTATCGAGCCCGTCGCGCGACTTGATGTAGGCATTGGTCTCGAACAGGTTGCTGCCGAGCGGGCCTTGGCGCGCCACCAGGTATTCGAGGCCGTTCCACAGATCGCGCAAGCTGGCCTTCCACGACAGGCCGTACGAGGTGCTGTCGCCGGTATCCATCGCGATGTAGCTGGCCGGATGATCGGTGAGGTTGCGACCGACGCCGGGCAGATGGTGCACGGGAGCGATGCCGGCGGCGCCGAGCTCGGCCTGATCGCCGATGCCGGAGTGCAACAGGATGTGCGGCGAATGGAAAGTGCCGGCGCTGAGGACGATCTCACGCTCGGCGCGAAGCCGCTGCACGCCACTCGCAGTCTGGATCTCGACAGCAACCGCTCTCCCCTGTTCGACGACGATGCGGCGCGTCAGGGTGTTGGTCATTACCGTCAGGTTCTTGCGCTGCATGGCCGGCCGCAGGTACGCACTTGCGGTCGATACGCGGCGGCCGCCGGCGATGGTGCCCTGGCGGTAACCGTAACCTTCCGGCTCGGCGACGTTGAAATCGTCGCAGTGCCTGAAGCCGAGTTCCGCCATCGTTGCGTTGAACACGTCGCACAGAGGATTCGGCCGTTGGATGAAGTTGACCGCCATCGGCCCGCCGACGCCGTGATACGGCGAGTCGCGGTAATGCTCGTTGTGTTCGGAGCGTTTGAAATACGGCAGCAGCTCCTGATAGCTCCAGCCGTGATTGCCGCGCCCTGCCCAATCATCATAGTCGCGTGCGCTGCCACGATAGTAGGCCATGCCGTTGACCGAGCCGCTGCCGCCGATCACCTTGCCGCGCGGCAGCGGAATCACGCGATCGTTGAGCGCGGTTTGCGGTGTCGTCGTCAGGCCCCAGCCGAAGCGCTCGCTCATGATGGCGGCACCGACCGCGGCCGGGATGTCGATGTACGGGTGTTGTTCGGAACCGCCGGCTTCGATCAGGCATACGCGATGGCGCGGATTTTCCGACAGCCGCGCCGCCAGCACGCAGCCGGCGGTGCCGGCACCGATGACGATGAAATCGAATGTGTTGGCGGCGGGAATGGTCATCAGTAACGGAAGCAAATGGCGTTGCGCGCGAGTATAGCCAACAATCGGCGCGATACGATTTCTGCGCAGATATGGTTTGACTTGTCAACCGGAAATCTATACCGTGCGCGCCAGCTAGAAAAAGCGTTTCATGTTCAGCCCCTCTTGCTACTTCCCGCTGCAAATCCCCAAGTTTCCGCCCGAAGTCTGTATTACTGGCTTCTTGTAAATCCGCTCATTTCCATGCTACCCAACCAGATCCATTGCTGATCTGCAATTCAATACTGAAAAGGTTCATATCCATGTCCAACCGAGTTACCGGAACCGTCAAATGGTTCAACGACGACAAAGGCTTCGGCTTCATCGCCCAGGATTCAGGTCCTGATGTGTTCGCCCATTTCAAAGCCATCTCCAGCCCGGGTTTCAAAACCCTGGCCGAAGGCCAGAAAGTGGAGTTCACCGTAGTCAAAGGCCAGAAAGGCCCGCAGGCCGAGAACATCGTGGCTCTTTGAGCTCGCGGTTCAAGCCGAAAAAAGCAAGCACTCGTGCTTGCTTTTTTTTTGCCCGCAGCCTAAATGGGGTCAGAGCCCATTTATTTTGTTAAGACCGTCCCGCCAGTTTCTTTATATTCGAAATGGGCTCTGACCCCATTTAGAGTTGCAGGAGTCTTTGGATGCACTTCGAACACAGCCTCAGCGCCCGCGACGGCACGTTTCCGTTGCACGGTCATGTCGATCCGGCCTTCCGCAAGGTGGCCGATGCGTTTGCCGAGAATTTCAGCGAGGAAGACGAAGTCGGTGCCGGTGCCAGCGTGATGGTCAACGGCAAGTGCGTGGTCGATCTGTGGGGCGGCTGGCGCAATGCGGCGATGACGTCGCCGTGGGACCAACACACCACGGTGTGCATGATGTCGGTGGCCAAGGGCGTCACCGCGATCTGTTTCAACATGCTGATCGACCGCGGGCTCGTCAGCCCGAACGATCCCGTCATCAAGTACTGGCCGGAGTACGGCCAGAACGGCAAACAGAAAACGCTGATCAGGCATTTCCTCGATCACACCGCCGCGGTGCCGGTGCTGACCACCGACAAGCTGTGGCCCGGCGCCATGTTCGACCGCGAAGCCATCATCCACGCGTTGGAAATCCAGCAGCCGCTGTGGGAGATCGGCACCAAGGCCGCCTATCACGTGCATCACCAGGGTTTTTTGCTGGGCGAAGTGATGCGTCGCATCGTCGGCACTACGGTGGGGCCGTTCCTGCGCAAGGAGATCACGGATCCGCTCAAGTGCGAATACTGGATCGGCCGCATGAGCGCCGACGAACAGGCGACGGTGGCGGAGGTAATGCCGAACATGAACGCGCGACTGTTCGCCGCCAAGGATCACGCCGACCAGGACTCGCTGCGTGCGCTCGCGTTCAAGCAGAACCCGGCCGAGCCGTGGGCGACGACGATGAACAGTTCGATCTGGAAAACCTGCGAGATCGCCAGCGGCAGCGGCCACGGCAACGCGCGCGGCGTGGCGAAGATCTACGGCGCACTCGGCGTCGGTGGCACGCTCGACGGCGTCAGGCTGCTCAGCAAACAAGGCATCGCGACCATGATCACCGAGCAACACAATCAGGTCGAAGCGCTGCAAGACAGACCCTATCACCAGGCGCTCGGCCTCCTGCTCAACACGCCGGAAGCGGTGTACATGGGCCCCAACATGCGCAGCTTCGGCCATCACGGCCTCGGCGGCTCGATCGGCTTTTGCGATCCCGATGCCGGCATCGGCTTCGCGTACTGCTGCAACAAGATGCACGCGGTCGGCACCAACGGCCCGCGCGCCAGGCGCCTGATCGACGCGCTGTACGCCAGCTTGTAAGGACACCCCCACGATGGCCAAGAACAGCATTCCGCTTTCCGACGACGAACTGGACGACCTGCAGGATCTGCTCGTGTTCCGCATTCCGGAAGACGAAGACACCGAAGGCCGCGACGAAGGCGTCGTCATCCTAGACGAGCTCGACGGTTTTCTGACCGCGCTGGTCAGCGGCCCCATCGCCGTGCTGCCGTCGGTGTGGCTCAAAGCGGTGTGGGGCGACTATCCGCCGCAGTGGGAATCCGCCGACGAGCAGGCTTATTTCATGCAACTGGTGCAACGTTTGCAGACCGAGATTTCGTCGCTGCTGAACAAGGACACCGACAACTTCGAGCCGATGTTTTCGTGGCACGAACTGGAAGACCAGCCGGTCGAGATCGTCGATGACTGGTGCGAAGGCTACCTGCGCGGCGTGCGCGTGCTCGGCACCATGTGGGAAGCCGGCCATCCCGACGTGAGCCGTTTGCTGGAGCCGCTGCGCGCATTCAGTTCGGAAACCGATTGGCAGGGGTACGCCAACGACATCGACGAAGCCGACGCGCAACGCGCCGCCATCGTGCCCAACATCCGCGAGTTGTATCGCTACTGGAAAGACCGCCGCGGCGGTGTGGCACGGTTGTAATCCGTTTCCGACCACTCACCAATCGATCATTTGGCATCTGTGCACAGGCGTGCGCCTCATGCCTCGCTGCCCTCTTCGGTGCTTGTACACACCTCGATGGCATCGACGCTTGCGCCTTGTTGCCTCAGGCATTGGCTTGAGTCGGAGTCACTAGCTCCATGACTTGAGGTCAATCGCGGCGAGCCGGTCGCGCCAAGGAGGAGCGGACGCGACGGATGCGCGACCGGGGAGTGCAAGCGATTGACACCAGCTGAACCCAACGTGACTCCGACGTGGAGGAATCAGAACAAGTGGAAATGTTTACCAACCCACGCGATCGCCACGAATACGATGACGGCGACGACGCAGTAGAAGCCCCATGGCTGCTTCTTCTCGGCGAACGGATCCAGCAGGTCGAGACTGGAACCGCTCGGCAACGCGGCGACGCGCGTCAGTGACGCTCCGAACGGCACGTTGATGCGGGCGTTGGCGTTGACGGCCCAACCGTTGGCATCGAGCAAGGGGCCGAGGTTGCGCTGGCGCAGCTTCAGCCACGCAATCAGCATCGACGGCCCCGAGATCACCAGCAGCAAGCCGACCACGCCGAGCGGCATCCAGATGCCGAGCCCGAAGAACGCTTGCAGCATCGCGCCCAACGCGGCGGTGATGCCGCCGACGGCAACGCCCAACGCGGCCACCACGCCGACGTCGATTTTTTTCGGCTGCGCCGTGGTGCCGGTCTTGATCGCAGTGCCGACCTGGCTGGCGGCATCGGCCAGCATCGCATCGGACGCCACTTTCGATTCTTCCGCGCGCTTCGCAATCTGTTCCTCGATGAAGCGCACCAGTTTCTTGTATGGACTCCAGAACGCCTCGTGCAGCGAGATCGGGTTTTCCACCAGCTTGACGATGGTGGCATCCCAGTCGCGGCCGTCGCGGCCGTAGAAGATGCCGTTGCGGCCGACCATCAGGTTCTCGGCATTGCCGTTGGTCAGCGCGGCGGCGATCGTCATCTTCTCGCCCGTCACCTTGCGCACGCAGTCGCAGTACACGAGATAGCTGCGTGACAACGGCGCCATCGTCGCATGCTTGCCGGCGTCTTCGACCCGCAGGCACAACTCGGCGGCGCGCTGATCGAGATACAGCG
>DATJXP010000430.1:0-8226 GCA_035500035.1 Candidatus Acidiferrum sp.
GCGTTCGCCGTCGAAGCCGCCGCTCCACGAACGGTAATCGTTTTCGGTCGAGCGGCCGAGGCTGACACCGAGGCTGCCGTTGTCGAAATAGCGGCGGCCGCTTGCGGTCAGATCGTTGCGTTGTTCATGGATGGTGGCGCCGCTCATCACTACGCCGGCATTGCCGCTGGGATACAACTGCACCGTGTACCACGGCGAGGCACCGCTCATGCTGTCGCGGCTGCCCGTCAGTGCAAGCGAATAGTTGTCGCTGACCGGCGTGGTCCATTGCAACTGGTTGACGGTGATGTCGTAGCGCTGCGTCGTGCTGAACTGCACCTTGTCGGCGGCGAGATCGTCTTCCTGGTAACTGGTGAAGCGGTACGCCACCGTCGCAGTCGTCGGCGGCGCATCGGCGCTGGCGTCGAGTCCGGGTAGCGCGAGCGCGGAGGCGGTGAGGGCGAGCAGCGTGGACGATTTCATGCGTGGCGCTTCTCGAACGGATCAGTTGCAGCCGCAGCCGCCGCCGCTGGCGCTGTTGCCGCCGCTGGAGGCTTCCTTGCTGAAGTAGACGTGATCGTGCAGCGCGGCATCGAGCGGGTCCGGCGTCAGCGCCATTTCGGGTTTGGCCAGCGTGCCGCGCTCCCAGGCCGCCACCGGCGTGCAGGCGGACAACAGCGCCGCCGCCGCAAGCAGCGCGAGCAAGGCCAGCAGGGTTTTGGTGGCGCGTGTGATCATTATTTCTCGCTCAACAATTTTTGCACTTCGGCTTCGATCAGCTTGATGTCGTTGCTCTTGAAGCCCTGGTGGATCAGGCGGATCGTGCCGTTGCCGTCGAGCAGGAACGCGGTCGGCATGCCTTTTACCTCGAATTTGGCGGGCGTGGCACCGGCCGGATCGCTGACGACGACGTATTGCACCGGATGCTCGCTGAGGAAGTCGAGCCCGTCGGCCGGTTTTTTATCGACATCGATGGCGATCAGTTCGAACGGCTTGCCGTCCTTGACCAGGCGGTTGCGCAATTCGCTCAGCAGCGGAAACGAAACCTGGCACGGGCCGCACCACGAGGCCCAGAAATCGACATAGACCACCTTGCCGCGGAAATCGGCGAGGTTGATCGTGGTCTTGCTGTCCTGCGGCCGCAGCCCGGGCAACGAAAAGGCGGGAGCTGCCGCGCCGAGGTCGAGCGCCAGTGCCGTCGTCGCCGTGCAAGTGGCGGCGACGAGCAGCGAGGCGAGCAGTGGGGTCAGTCGCATCACAGCTGTTCCAGCATTTGCAGGAAGGTGTCGAGGTTTTTGTAGCGCTGGTCCGTGGTCAGGAACAGTTGACCGCCGCTCTGCGGGAATATCTGCTGGTTGTGATCGTTCTGGCCGAGCGTGGTGTTGAGGATGTACTGACGGCCGCGCGACTTGACCAGGTTGGTGAACTGATCGACGTTCCAGCTGACGTTGTCGCTGCTGCTGGTGGGATGCAGGATCAGCGAAGTGATGTTGGCCACGCCGGTGCTGATATGGCAACTGATGCAGGCCGGACTCAGCTGCACTATCGAGGAAATATTGGCGCTGTAGTAATCCTGCGCCTGCTGCAGCGGCGTCTTGGTGGGCACCGGCGTCGTGATGGTGATCGACAGCGGCGTCAGCGTATAGACCAGCGCGCCGTCGGCGCCCTTGTAGCCGATATAGATGGCGAACGTACTGGCGAGCGGAATCTGGTCGAGCCCTTCCAGCAAATCCACCGCCGTAGTGGCCGTCAGCGTGGTCTGCTTCCACGGCACCAGCGTGGGCACCGAACCGAAGGTCCACGGCACGAAGCCGCCGTTGACGTTGCGCATGTAGGTGACCGCGCCGGTAGTGGCGACGAAATAAATGCTGCCCTGGCCCAGTTGGGACGCCAGCGGCTTGATGGTGGCGAGGATTTTCACCGCGTCGGTAGTGGTAGCGGCGGTGACGTACGAGGTGCCGTTATCCTTGGTAAGTCCCAGGCTGAAGTTGGCACCGGCGGTGGAAGCGTTGGGAGTCGCGAGTTGGGCCAGCGCCGGTTGAGTGGCGACAAGGCCGAACAGGCAAAGCATCAAGGCGCGGTTGTACACACTTCTGCACGCACGGTTGAACACACGGTTGAACACACGATAGAGCACACAATCAGACATCAGCGGATCCTCTGCGGGTTGTTGTTATAGGAGCTCCTGACCGCAACGCACCGCAGTCTATTGCATGGTTTTAGCCGCGGGAAATCGGCCAATTTCCGTTTTGCCGCCAAATCAGCATTGTGAGCGGTACCGATCCGGATCCGGTATGGCGAACGCAAATAAAAAACCCCGCCGGGGCGGGGTTCGATGCGAACGGCAATTCGTTATTTGCCGCTGAGCGTCTTGATGTAGGCGGCGACGTCGGCCATGGCCTGGTCGTTCGGCAGCGTCTGCGACATCGGCGCCATCTGCATGCCGTAGGTGTCTTTCGGGTTGGCGCCGCGGATGCCGTTCTTGAAGTTCTCCAACTGGCGGATGACGTACCACTCGGCTTGGCCGCCGATGCGCGGGGCATTCAGCGCTTCCTGGCCTTCGCCATTGGCACCGTGGCAAGCCTGGCAGGTGGTAAACAAGGCTTTGCCTTTGGCAGGATCGCCGGCGGCGAGCGTGGTGGCGGAGTAAAGGCCGACGAGAGCAGTGAGGGCCAGCGTGAGTTTCAACTTCATTGCAATCTCCTGTAATACGGCTCACATGGGAGCGTTGGGTTAGCGAAACCGGTAGTAAATGGTGTAAACGGTATAAAGCCGAGGCAATTAACGCGCACTGAATTATGCTATCTTGCCGGGCTCGAAAAAACGCGCGCGAGTATAGCCGAGCCAGTTCCCGATGACCATCAAATCAGACAAGTGGATACGCCGCATGGCCGAGCAGCACGGCATGCTGGAACCGTTCGAGCCGGGCCAGATCCGGCAGGTCGATGGCCGCAAGGTCATTTCCTACGGCACCTCCAGCTACGGCTACGACGTGCGCTGCGCCCGCGAGTTCAAGATTTTCACCAACGTGCACACCAGCAACGTGGTCGATCCGAAGAACTTCGATCCGACCAGCTTCGTCGGCGTCGAAGAGGACTACTGCATAATTCCTCCCAATTCGTTCGCGCTGGCGCGCACGGTGGAATATTTCCGCATTCCGCCCAACGTGCTGACCGTCTGCCTCGGCAAGTCCACCTACGCGCGCTGCGGCATCATCGTCAACGTGACGCCGCTGGAACCGGAGTGGGAAGGCCACGTAACGCTCGAGTTTTCCAACACCACGCCGCTGCCGGCCAAGATCTACGCCAACGAAGGCGTGGCGCAGATGCTGTTCTTCGAATCCGACGAGCAGTGCGACGTCACCTACAAGCAGCGCAACGGCAAGTACATGGGGCAGAAGGGAGTCACCCCGCCGCGTCCTTGAGGCTCTATGCTGACCGTCGCCAACCTCGGCTGTGAACGTGACGAACGCGTGCTGTTCGAGCGGTTGTCGTTCACGGTGACCGCGGGCACGCTGTTGCAGATTCAGGGCGCCAACGGCAGCGGCAAGACTACCTTGCTGCGCATCCTGGCCGGACTCAACCACGACTACACCGGCGAACTGCAGTGGCAGGGCAAGCCCTGCCGGCAGGTGGAATTCGACTACCGGCAGGCGCTGTTTTATCTGGGCCATGCACCGAGTGTGAATCGAACTTTGACGCCGTTGCAGAACCTGCGCTGGTTTTGTGCCTTGCGCGGCTTCGCCGATGACGCGGCGATCCACTACGCGTTGAACGAGCTGGGCCTGCGTGGCTATGCCGACATCCCGTGCTACCAGATGTCGGCCGGCCAGCAACGGCGCGTCAGCCTGGCGCGGCTGGCGCTGACGAGTGCGCCGCTGTGGATCATGGACGAACCGTTCACCGCGCTCGACCGCAAGGGCGTGGCCGAACTGGAGCAGCGCATCGACCGCCACGTAACGGGTGGCGGTGCTGTCGTGCTCACCACGCATCATCCGCTGCAATCCACACTGCCGCTGACCGTGGTCAATCTCGACGCGTTGCGCGAGGTCGCGGTATGAGCGGCGGCATGAGCCGGACTGCCATCGGACTCGGCGGTGCCTTGGGAGCGACGTTGCGCCGCGAGTTGCAATTGGCGTTCTCCAGCCCGGGCCGCATCGTCAATCCGCTGATGTTCTTCGTCATCGCCGCGTCGCTGTTTCCGCTCAGCGGCCGCTTCGAGCCGGCCTTGCTCGGTACCATCGCGCCGGGTGTGATCTGGGTGACGGCGCTGCTGGCGGTGATGCTGTCGATGGAAAGCCTGTTCCGCGGCGATTACGACGATGGCTCGCTCGAACAGTTGTTGCTGGCGCCGCAGCCGCTGTATTTCCACTTGCAGATGAAAGTGCTGGCGCATTGGCTGGTGACCGGGCTGCCGCTGGTGGTGATCTCGCCGCTGCTGGCGTTGCTGCTGCACTTGCCGGCCGACGGTTACGCGCCATTGCTGATCGGCCTGTTGCTGGGCACGCCGACGTTGAACCTGATCGCGGCCATCGGCACCGCGCTGACGGTGGGGTTGGCCCGCAGTGGGCTGCTGCTGGCCGTGTTAATATTACCGCTGTCGATCCCGGTGCTGGTGTTCGGTGCCGGCCTGGTCGATACCGCGCTCAATGGCTTGCCGATGGGGGGGCTGGTGGCCGTGCTGGCGGCGCTGCTGGTCATGGCAGGCACGCTGGCGCCGTTGGCCATCGGTGCCGCACTGCGCATCAGCGTGCAGTAGCGGCAAACAGTTCGTCGCAAACAGTTCGTCGCAAACAGTTCGTCGCAAACAATAATTGCTGCACCAAATTTACACGTGACAGTCTTAAGCTGATTCCCATGATGCAATGGTTGTACAAACTGGGCTCGCCCAGACATTTCTATGAAATGACCACCGGCTTCATCCCGTGGCTGGCCGGCGTCAGCGTGCTGTTGCTGATCATCGGCCTGGTGTGGGGCTTGGGCTTTGCGCCGCCCGATTATCAGATGGGCGACAATTTCCGCATCATCTATATCCACGTGCCCATTGCGACTGGCGGCATTGGCGCTTATGTGATGATGGCGCTGATGGCGGCCATGTACATGGTCTGGAACATCAAGATGGCGGACATCGTCGCCAAGGTATGTGCGCCGGTCGGTGCCGCTTACTGCATGGCGGGCCTGATTACCGGCGCGTTCTGGGGCAAGCCAACCTGGGGCACTTACTGGATGTGGGATGCCAAGCTGACTTCGTATTTGATCCTGTTTTTCCTGTTCGTTGGCGTAATGGCCTTGCGGGCGGCGTTCGATTCGGAAAATGCCAGCTCGAAGGCGGCATCGGTGTTGGCCATCGTCGGCGTCGTCAACGTGCCGATCATCTATTACTCGGTAGAGTGGTGGAACACGCTGCACCAGGGGGCCAGCAAATTGTCGTTGCGTGATGGCGCGGCCAATCCACCGGAAATCTGGGTGCCTGCTTTTTTCACCGGGTTCGCCGTGATTGGGCTGTACTTCCTGGCAGTGATCATGCGCAGCCGCAATGAAATCCTGTACCGCGAGCGTCGCGCGCAATGGGTGCAGGACCTGCTGAAGACGGAGCTGGCCAATGTTTAAGTTCCAGTTCAACAGCGTGGCCGATTTTTTTGCGATGGGTATCTATGGCTTTTACGTGTGGGTAGCCTATGGCGCCTTCTTCGCCGTGATCCTGTGGAACTGGTGGCAGCCGCGCATGGAGCGGCGCCGCATCGTGCGTTTGTTGCGGGCACGCGGCGAACGCCAGCAGGAACAGCAGGGCGGTAACGCTACTTCGGCGACACAACAACAGAGTGCGCAGCAATGAATCCGGCCCGCAAACAGAAACTGATGATCGTCGGCGCGATAGTCGCCGGCGCTGCAGTCGTCACCGGCCTGTTGCTTTACGCCTTTAATGAAGGGCTCAACGCGTATTTCCAACCAAACGAAGTCGCTGCCGGCAAGGCCAAGGGCAGCCATCAGTTCCGTCTTGGCGGCATGGTCAAGGAAGGCAGCCTGGTGCGGCAGGGCGAAGGCACGACGATCAACTTCATCACCACCGATTTCTGCGTCGACATTCCGGTCACCTACACCGGCGTGTTGCCGGATTTGTTCCGCGAAAAGCAAGGGGTGATCGCACTGGGCAAGATGGATGACAAGGGCGTGTTCCAGGCCAGCGAGATCGTGGCCAAGCACGATGAAAACTACATGCCGCCGGAAGTGAAGGCGACTATGGATGCCGGCGGCAAGAACAAGGATGCCGGTCTTTGCACGAGTAAAAAGCCATGATTCCTGAACTGGGCAATTTCGCGTTGATGCTGGCGCTGGGGCTGGCGGTGTTGCAGGCACTGCTGCCGCTGGCCGGCACTTATACCGGCAACCGGGTGTGGATGGGGCTGTGCCGACCGCTCAGTGCCGGCATCTGGGTGTTCGTGCTGCTGGCGTTTGCCACGCTGGCGTGGTCGTTTTTGCACGATGATTTTTCGGTGGCGTACATTGCCCGCAACTCCAACACGCAGTTGCCCGTTTATTACAAATTCGCCGCCGTGTGGGGCGCGCACGAAGGCTCGTTGTTGCTGTGGGTGCTGATCCTGGCGAGCTGGGGTTATGCCGTGAGCCTGCTCAGCGGCAAGTTGCCGCTCGACATCGTCGCGCGTGTGCTGGCGGTGATGGGCATGATCACCACCGGCTTCCTGCTGTTCATGATCTTCACCTCGAATCCGTTCGAACGCATGTTGCTGAGCGTGCCGAGCGAGGGCGCCGACCTGACGCCGCTGCTGCAGGATTTCGGCCTCACCGTACATCCGCCGTTCCTGTACATGGGCTATGTCGGTTTCTCGGTGGCGTTCTCGTTCGCCATTGCCGCACTGCTGACCGGCCGCCTCGACGCGGCGTGGGCGCGCTGGACACGGCCATGGACCAACGCGGCGTGGGCGTTCCTCACCATCGGCATCATGCTCGGCTCGTGGTGGTCGTACTACGAACTCGGCTGGGGTGGCTGGTGGTTCTGGGATCCGGTCGAAAACGTGTCGTTCATGCCGTGGCTGGTTGGCACCGCGCTGATTCACTCGCTCGCCGTTACTGAAAAGCGCGGCGTATTCAAGAGCTGGACCGTGTTGCTCGCCATTGCTGCGTTTTCGCTCAGCATGCTCGGTGCCTTCATCGTCCGCTCCGGCGTCATCACTTCGGTGCACGCGTTCGCGATCGATCCCGAACGCGGCATGGTGCTGCTGGTGTTGCTGCTGGCGATCATCGGCTCGTCATTGGCCTTGTATGCCTTGCGGGCGCCGGTGGTGAAGGGCGGTGCCAGCTACGGGCTGAATTCGCGCGAGATATTCCTGCTGATCAACAACATCCTGCTGGTGGTCAGCACGTCGATGATACTGCTCGGTACGCTGTTCCCGCTGATTCATGAAGCGATCTATGGCGAGGCCAACCGGGTGTCGGTGGGGCCGCCGTACTACAACGCGTTGTTCATTCCACTGATGGGGCTGTTGGCGTTCTTCCTCGGCGTCTCGACTTTCTCGCGCTGGAAGAAGACGTCGATGCAACACCTGTGGCAGAACCTGAAGCTGGTGCTGGTGGCGAGTGTCGCGCTCGGCATCGTGCTGCCGATCGCCATCACGCGCGGCATCAATCCGGCCATCATGCTGGCGTTGACGCTGGCGCTGTGGATCGCGTTCGGCATCGTCAAGGATATGTGGGAGAAAACCGCCAACAAGGCGTCGCGCTGGCAGGGCTTGCTAGGGCTCGGCCGCAGTTACTACGGCATGCAGTTGTCACACTTTGGTATGGCCGTGCTGATCACCGGCATCTGCGTTACCAGCCACTACAGCGTCGAGCAGGATGTGCGGTTGAAACCGGGCGACAGCATCAGCATAGGCGCTTACGGTTTCGAATTCGGCGGCGTGACGGAACATGCCGGTCCCAACTACGACGCCGAGACCGCCACCATCAAGGTGACGAAGAACGGCGAGTTCTATCGCGAGATGCATCCGGAAAAACGCCATTACCGCGCGCGCGGCGACGTGCAGACCGAAGCTGCCATCGACGCCAACCTGTTCCGTGACTTGTTCACCGCGCTCGGCGATCCGCGTGGCGAAGGCGCGTGGGTGGTGCGGCTGCACGTCAAACCGTTCGTGTTCTGGATCTGGCTCGGTGCATTGTTGATTGCAGCCGGCGGCGTGCTGGCCGTGCTCGACAAGCGCTATCGCCACAAGCCGGTGCTGCTGGCTGACCA
>DATJXP010000431.1:0-11848 GCA_035500035.1 Candidatus Acidiferrum sp.
GCCGGAATCGCATCATGCGCATCATTGGATTGTCCTGTCTGCTGCTGTTCGTTACAGCGCCTTGCCTGGCGGCGGAGTTGCAGCCGTTCGCGCTCGACTACCAGGCCAGCTACGGCAGCATGAACGCCACCGCGTCGCGCAGTCTCAGCGGCCCCGATGCCAACGGCCAGTGGGAATTGCAATCGCAAGTCGAGGTCAAGCTGCTCGGCACCACCGTCACCGGCATCGAGGAGCGCAGCCGATTTGCCTGGCACGACGACTTGCCGGTGTCGGTGGATTATCGTTACGTGCAGAAAGGGATCGGCCATCGCGAGCGCGGCGTCAGTTTCGACAGCGGTGGCCAACACGCGCAATGGACCCAGAATGACAACAAGGGCGAGTTGACGTTACCGACCGCCACTTACGACAGTCTCAACAGCGTGTTGGTGCTACGCCATCAACTGCAAGGTGGCGGCACCGAGTTCATCGTGCCGGTCGCCGACAAAAGCGAAATCAGCAGTCAGCGTTATCAGACGCTCGGCAACGAACAGCTGAAAACCCCGGCCGGCACGTTTGCGACCGTACACCTGCGTCGAGTGCGCGACGGCGACAGCAAGCGCACCACCGACCTGTGGTTGGCACCTGCGCTGGATCATGCGCTGGTCAAGCTGATGCAAGTGGAGCCGGACGGCAACACCATCCTGCTGGTGCTGAAGCATGGCAAGGTCGGCGCTGCCAGTTATCCTGCGCCCTGATCAGCCCAGATTGAGTGACTGCATGCGCACGCGGAAACTATCGACGTCGAGCTGCACGCGGTCGGCGGCGTAATCGATCAGGCCGGCCGCGTCGTCGAGCGCCACTTCGACCAACTGGCGCTCGAAATTGTCGAGATACTGTTTGAGCCGTTCGTCGTCGAGCGGCAGCATCAGGTTGTCCACCACCGGCGTCAGCGGTGCCCGGCCCGACTCCAGTTTCAGCTCGCCATGGGAAGCAACTGCTTCAGGCTTGACAGTTTCCGCCGTCGTGGCTGCGGGCTTGGCCTGCACCCCGCTGCCGCGATATTGCGGCGGCAGGTCATTGCTGCCGACCACTTCGTTCGGCTGCATGATACCGAGCCGCTCCACCAGGTTGGCCAACTCGCGCACGTTGCCGGGCCAATCGTTCTGCTGCAACGCCTCGATCGCCGAACTGTTGAAGCGCACCGACTCATAGCCCTTGCTTTCGAGACTGGAAATGATTTCGTTCAACAGCACCGGGATGTCTTCGCGCCGCTCGCGCAGCGGCGGCAATTCGATCGGTACCACGCTGAGGCGGTAGTAGAGGTCTTCGCGGAACTTGCCCTGCCGCATCAGTTGCTGCAGCTGTTGCCGGGTACCTGCCACCACGCGCACATCAACCGTCAGTTGTTCATGGCCGCCGATGCGGTGAAAGGTCTTGTCTTCGAGGAAGCGCAGCAACATGCCTTGCACGTGCGGCGGCAGTTCGCTCACTTCGTCGAGAAACAGCGTGCCGCCGTCGGCCTTTTCCAGCAAGCCGGCAAAGCCGTCCTTGTTGCCGTTGAAACCCTTTTCCTGGCCGAACAACTCGATGTCGAACCGCTCGTGCGCCACCGCCGTGCAGTTGACGACGATGAGCGGCTTCTGCCAGCGGCCGGCGTGATAGTGCAGATTGCGGGCGACGATTTCCTTGCCGGTGCCGGATTCGCCGGTAACCAGCACCGTCACCGGCCGCTTGGATACCTGCGACAGTTGCTGCCGCACCTGTTGGATTTTGTGGCTGTCGCCGCTGAGGCTGCGGAACAGCGGCGTGCCGTTGGGCGACAGCACGCGGCTTTGCTGCTTCGGCTGATCATGGCCGGTGAGTTGACGCGCCGTCTTCAAGGCGGCGGCCAGGATCGTGTAGTTCAGCACCTTGTCGCCCAACGGCAACAGCAGCGCGCGCAGCGTATCCGGCAGTTGCGACAGCTGGGTGCCTTCGGCCGGCGTCAGCAGCAGAATGGGCAGCGTCGGCTGGTTCAGATGCAACTGCAGCAACAGGTCCAGCAGCGAGTCGCTCTTGATGACACCGATGGCGATGGCGAGCACGTTGGCGAGCTCGTTGCGCTGGGCCAGCATGTTGAACATCTGTTGCCAGTTGTCGGAGGTGGCCACCATCGGGTTTTCGCCGGCGAACTTCAGTTGGATGCTGAGGTTGTGCGATGACAGGCGGTCATCGTCGAGGACGACTATCCTGAGGCGTTCGGGTTTTTCCGTTGCCGGGGCTTGCTTGGTGGACATCAGACTTACCATTGTGAAAAGTACTGCCTGTCCTTGGCGTTATCGGCGGGATTATAGCGGGGCTGCGGGGCTGAAGTGCAAAGCGAGTCACGGTTTGTCCCTTCAAGCAGGACGCTTCGGCACTTGTTGTAGAGGGCGGGGAGTTAGTGGGTCGGGAAACGCCGTGAACCCATCCCTGGGGGCTCGCTCTGCAACGTCCATGTTGCAGAGCGTTCCCGACCCACTAACTCCCCACCCTTCGTTGATGATCGTGCGGCGTCCTGCAGCACTGTTTATACTCATCACTTCGAACCGCTTCTCTTGCAGTCATGAACCTCCGCGCTCCCATCCAACTCGACAACGACTTCGTGCGGCAATTGCCGGGCGATCCGGAGTTGCGCAATTTCCGGCGTCAAGTCGGTCATGCGTGCTGGTCGAAGGTGGAGCCGTTGCGGTTTCCGGGGGCGAAGCTGTTGGCGTGGTCGCAGTCGCTGTCGTCACAACTGGGGCTGAGTCCAGTCGAAATGGGCGAAGAACGTTTTGCCCGTATTTTCTCGGGCAGCGAGTTGCTGCCGGGGTCCGAGCCCTATGCGCAGTGTTATGGCGGGCATCAGTTCGGCAATTGGGCCGGGCAATTGGGCGATGGTCGTGCCATCAACCTCGGGGAAGTGCGCGACTGCAACGGTCAGCAGCAGGTCTTGCAGTTGAAGGGCGCCGGGCCGACACCGTATTCGCGCACGGCCGACGGGCTTGCCGTGCTGCGGTCCAGCTTGCGCGAATACCTGTGCAGCGAGGCGATGCATCATCTCGGCATTGCCACCACGCGCGCGTTGAGCCTGGTCGCCACCGGCGAACAGGTGGTGCGCGACATGTTCTACGACGGCAATCCCAAGCACGAGCCGGGCGCCGTGGTGTGCCGGGTGGCACCGTCGTTCCTGCGGTTCGGTTCGTACGAAATCTTTGCTGCCCGCAACGACATCGCCACGCTGAAAACGCTGGCCGACTACACGATACGCCGCGATTTCGCTGCACTGCCGCGTGCCACGGCGCCGGATGTCGAAACCTATATCGCCTGGTTCGACACCGTCTGCCAGCGCACCGCACGCTTGCTGATCGACTGGATGCGGGTCGGCTTCGTGCATGGCGTGATGAACACCGACAACATGTCGATACTCGGCCTTACCATCGATTACGGCCCCTATGGCTGGCTCGAGCCGCACGACCCGCATTGGACGCCGAACACCACCGATGCCGAAGGCCGCCGCTACCGCTACGGCCAGCAGCCGCAGATCGCTCTGTGGAACCTGGTGCAACTGGCCAATGCGCTGTACCCGCTGATCAACGACGTCAAACCGCTGGAGGATGCGCTCGACCGCTACCGCGGCACCTACGAACGCGAATGGCTGGCGATGATGCAACTCAAGCTCGGGCTGCTGCAGCACTCAGCCGATGACCAGAAACTCATGGAAGCGCTGTTGCAGAGCTTCTCCCACGTCGAAACCGACTACACACTGTTCTTCCGCACGCTCGGCTCGCTGCCGCTGGACGCTGAAGTTCATGAAGTGCCCGCTGCTCTGCGCGCCTGCTGGTATGACGATGCACCGGGCACCGGTGCCGAGCAGGCCACGCGAGACTGGCTGCAGCGTTATCGCCTGCGTCTGGTGTCGGAAAACTCGGCGCATGCGGCGAGACAAGCCGCGATGAATGGTGTCAATCC
Organism: Candidatus Acidiferrum sp.; assembly: GCA_035500035.1. Classification (GTDB taxonomy): domain Bacteria; phylum Pseudomonadota; class Gammaproteobacteria; order Pseudomonadales; family Pseudohongiellaceae; genus CAILUG01. The sequence continues at coordinate 3,952 of DATJXP010000431.1, forward strand.
GCTGTACGTGCCCCGCAACTGGCTGTTGCAACTGGCCATCGACGAAGCCGAACAAGGCGGCACCGCAAAATTGCGTGAACTCGAACAAGTTCTGCAACAACCTTACAGCGAACAACCGGGCAAGCAACATCTGGCACAGAAGCGGCCTGAGTGGGCACGCCAGCGCGCCGGTTGTTCGATGCTGTCGTGCAGCTCGTAAATAAACTGGCAAAACCGCACGGTTGGGCTATGTTGTAAGATAGCTGCCACGCAGTAACCCATTCAATAACCTGCGCAAAAGGATTTGCCATGAATGCCTTCGCCACCGCGCTGATCGCGCTGCCGTTGATTGTTGCCGCCGAACCCGCCCGCGCCGCGGTGGCACCCGAACGCTGGCGCGATGTGGCAACGGCCACCGCGGCCGATGCAAAAACCACCACCCGCGACATCACGGCTCCCACCACCGTCGATGAACGTTTCGACGCCGGCTATTTCCGCCTGCAACGCGAGCCCTGCGTGCCGTTGTTGCCGGGGCTGGCAACGGCGCCGCGGGCACTGCGACTGGTACGCAGCACTGCCGTGGTCGATGCCACGCTGAGTTTCCACTGGCGACTGGTACAACATCGCTTGGCCTCGCTGCCCACGCCACGACCGCCGACATTGTGTTATTACTTCTCGCCGTAGGTCCTGCCCTGTAGAATGCCGCGCATTCGCAAACCGCTTCACCCGCCCCGGTGGCTCAGTGGATAGCGCGGCTTCCTCCTAAGAAGCAGGTCGCAGGTTCGATTCCTGCCCGGGGCGCCAAATTCTTCGTAAAACCGGAGACGAACGATGGCCAAACAAACTGACGAAGGCCGCGTCGGACAAGTCAAGGATCGGGTCCAGGTCAAGAATCCCGTCACCGATAAATGGGTGAAAATCGATACCAGGACCGGCCGCATCATCGATCACAAAAAAACTAATGGCCCTTATAAAGGCGTAAGAAAGCAAGGATAGCTCTCATGGCTATGATCTTCTCCCCTCTGGACGAGGGGACCATGGAAGGGCCTTACCGGCCGCTGCCGCGAGGCGTGTTTCTCATGCAGCAACTGGGCAGAAGAATTTTCTATCCAAGATCATCCAGATGATTCGCGGCTGTGGCTTTGGCACGGCGATATTTTCTGAATTCACGCCGGCCTCGACTCTTGCCAACATTTTCTTCGAAGTGGCGCTTTGCAATCTGTTGGGGAAACCGGTCATCCTGGTAAAAACCGAGCGAGCCATGGCCCCCAGCGACTTTGTAAGAACTGAATGGGTCACTTACAAAGACAGCAAAGCACAACAGTTCAAGACCGAATTCGCCGATTCAGTAAACGCCGTATTCAAACTGGCCGCCTATTATGAAATCTTGGGTGATATTGCGATGGATGCAGAGTTCGTCGATCTCGAATTGGCGTTCGAACGTTACCGACAGGCCTATCTGATAACCGGCGGTGTGATCGTGAAAGGCAAAATTTCACAGTTGGCGGCAAGGGCAAGAGCAGACGGTGATGCCGCTTCCGTCCTGCTGCCCGCCCGGACCCGCTTTCGCGCCGCTACTCACGAATTTTCCCGTTTTCTGCATAGCAATCGATTCTGACCCCATCCTTGATTCCTCTCTTGCCGCCCCCACTCACGCATGGCAGATACGATGGGGTTATTGGTATTTCCCTGTCCACTCTCATCCGATCTTTCTACAATAGGTCTGAATTCTGGTTGGAATCCTTAACCTCCATGACTGCCACCATCCTACCCTTCTCGCGTCCCGTGCAGGACGCCCTGATGTCCGTCCACAGCATCGTTCCGGAGACGGCGCTGACGGCTGAGTTGCTGGGCACCGAGCGCACCAGCCACGCGGTGCAAGTCACTGCTGATGGTTTGCTGCTGACGGTCGGTTACTCGGTACTGGAAGCGTCCGAAGTATGGGTGACCAACCGCAAGGGCCAGTCCAGCGAAGCGATCATCCTGGCGCAGGACTACGACAGCGGTATCGCGTTGCTGAAACCGATGGCGTCGCTGGGTTTGCACCATCTGGCCACCGCAACCGTCGCTGATCTCACTGTCGGCGACGAGCTCCACATCCTCGCCTCGGCCGACAAGGACCATCATCCGGTGAAAATTTTCGCGCTGGAAGAATTCGCCGGCCGCTGGGAATACCTGCTCGACACCGCCATCTACACGCAGCCCTTGTTCGAGCGCTGGTCCGGCGCCGCGTTGCTGACGCTCGATGGCCGCTTGGCCGGCATCGGTTCGCTCGCGCTTGGTTTGCGTTCGCCCGGCGGCAAGGTCGAACCCGGCAACCTGTTCATTCCGGTTGAACTGGTAATGCCGCACCTCGATTACATGAAAGAGCACGGCCAGAAACCGGGCCGCACGCGGCCGTGGCTCGGTGCGATGGTGGAAGAACACAACCGCGAAGTGTATGTGGTCGGCATCTATCACGACGCGCCAGCCGCCAAGGCCGGACTGCAGCCGGGCGACATCATCCTGTCGGTCGACCGCAAACCGGTCAACAGCATGGCGTCGTTTTTCCGCACCGTGTGGCAATACGGCCCTGCCGGTACGCCGTTGCCGTTGACGCTGAGCGACGGCAAGGACACGCGCGAAGTCGTGCTGACCACCACCGACCGCGACAGCTTCTTCATGAAGTACGCCGCCAACCTGATCAACTGACCAGCCCAAGGAACTCCATGCGCCTGCTCTCCTGGAACGTCAACGGTATCCGCGCCTGCGTCAAAAAAGATTTCGTGCCCGCGATGCAAAAAATCGACGCCGACGTGATCTGCCTGCAGGAAACCAAGGCCACGCCCGAACAGGTGAAAGAGGCGCTGCAGGAGCTCGCCGGTTACGACATCCACTGCAACAGCGCGGTAAAACCTGGCTATTCCGGTACCGCCATTCTGACGCGCAAGCTGCCGTTGTCGGTGCAAAACGACATGGGCATGGCGCAGCACGACCAGGAAGGCCGCGTCATCGCCGCCGAGTTCAAGGACTACATCCTGGTGACGGTGTATACGCCCAACTCCGGCAATGAATTGAAACGTTTGGGCTACCGGCAGGAATGGGATAGCGACTTCCTCAAATACCTGAAGCAGCTGGAAAAGAAAAAACCGGTAATCGTCTGCGGCGACCTCAACGTCGCCAACACCGAACTCGACCTGGCGCGGCCGAAAGAGAACTACAACAAGAACGCCGGCTACATGCAGGAAGAGATCGACGGCATCAACGCGATCCTCGCTGCCGATTTCGTCGACAGCTTTCGTCATCTGCACCCCACCACGAAGAAATATTCATGGTGGAGTTACCGTGGCGGTGCGCGCGAGCGGGACGTGGGCTGGAGGATCGATTACTTCCTGACGTCGAAGTCGCTGTCGCCACGCATCAAGCACGTCGACATCCTCAAGCACGTCGAAGGGTCGGATCATTGTCCTGTGTTGCTTGAGCTGGGTTGATGGGACGCTGTTGGCATTGGCGCATGCCAGGCCGGGTAATAGGTGTTGGGAAACGCCGTGAATCCATCCCTGGAGGCTCGCTCTGCAACGTCCCTGTTGCAGAGCGTTCCCAACACCTATTACCCAGCCTGTCCTTCGACTTCTACTTGGCGTCCCTTTCTTATTCGCTCACTAATTTGAAGCGCGGCATCTGCTTTCCGTCGACAACAACGTCCTCGATGAACATCGCCAGCGGCCGTACCCAATAACCACCTTCGCCGTAGAGCGGGACATAGAGCACCATCACCTCTTCCGTTTCGGAATGACGAGCGAAGCCAACGACGCTGTAGTCCTTGCCTTTGTAGTGGCGATAGCGGCCAAGCGGGATTGGATACATGCTGACTCCTTGACGACGTGCTAGCTCAACAATCTCAGCCGACGCACATGGCGACGGAACTGCGAGAGCAAGAGCGGATCGGGATTGGCGGTGGCGTAGGTCAGCGCGATGAATTCGCGCGTGATGGCCTCGAGTTCGGGGTACCACTGCGGATACTGCCGGCCGACACGCTGCAAATAAGCCAGCGGTGTTTCGCCTTTCTCGCGCGCAACGCCCATGCCGGCCAGGTAATCGCAGAACTGCAGGTAGTGACGCGTTGCGGCCGGCAGCGCGGCGCGCGACGATTTGCGGAAGATCACCAGCACGATGAACACGCCGGCCACCACCATGAAGCCGAGCACGGTCAGCACGATCTTCAGTTTCGTCATCACGCCGAACAGGCTGCTGAACAACTGGAACTGCAAGTCCTGGTTGTAGTTCAACACGAAACGGTTCCAGGCATAGTCGATCATTTCCAGTTGCAGCCGCAGATCGTTCAGCAGCTGCGAATCGCGGTAGCGCATCAGCGAGAAGCCTTCGTCGGTCATGAAGTCTTTCTGTTCTTTCAACGCCATGTTGCTGCCCTGATCGATGCGCTCCGGCGCCACCGCGGCAGTAGGGTCCACCCGCACCCAGCCGCGACCGTCGAGCCACACTTCCGACCAGGCGTGGGCATCGTATTGGCGCACGGTGAGCGTGCCGTCGTACGGATTGAATTCGCCGCCCATGTAACCGGTGACGACGCGCGCCGGGATGCCGGCCGCCCGCATCAGGAAAGTGAAACTGCCGGCGTAGTGCTCGCAGAAACCTTCGCGCGAGTCGAACAGGAATTCATCGATCGGATTGTCGCCCAACTGGCGTGGACTCATCGTGTAACTGAATTTTTCGTTGCGGAAGCGCGACAGCACGGCCTGGATGTAGGCCGCGTCGCTGCCGGCCTGATCGCGCAGCGTCGTCGCCAGTTCGCGTGCGCGCGGGTTACCGTCGCGCGGCAGTGCGCGCGAGCGGCGCAGTTCGAACCGCTCCTGGTCCGCATCGACGCCGTAATCGAGGAACGAGCGTGCGTTGTAACTGAAGCGTTGCGTGTTAGGCCGGAACGAATCGACCTGGTAGTCGCGCCGCATCACCATGCGGTCGTCGTGGATCACCGGCATCTGCAGCGTGTATACCCAGCTCTCGTAGTTGGGTTCGGCGATGACGTTGTATTCGACTTCCTTGCCACGGTATTCGATGGCGGTGAACCACGACCGCATGTCGTTGGGATTACCGCCGAGATACTGGCGGTCGGACGGAAAGCCACGGCGCCAGCGACGGCCATTGAACTCGTCCAGCGTCAGCGCACGCCAATATAGTTCGTGATACGCGGGTGGCTTGCCGGCGAACTGCACGCGGAACGCCAATTCGGCCGATCGCGCCAGCTGCGTGATGTCGCCCGGCGCCATGCTGTCGCTGAGCCCCGTGGTGGCATTCCTGGTCTGCAGCGGCATCGTCCACAGCGGGCTGATGCGCGGGAACAGCAGGAAGAACGCCGCCATCAACGGTGCACTCTGCAGCAGCACGGTTGCGGCAAACCGGAACGTGCGCCATGGCGTCTGGGAATCGCGGTTCTGGTGCAGCGACAGCAAGGTCGATGTGATCACTGCCGCCGCCAGCACGGCGTACACCGCGGTCACGATCGCCTGCGAATAGATGAACTCACCTACCAGCGTGAAGTAACACAGGTAGATCACCATCAGTACGTCGCGCTTCTGTTGCATCTCCAGCAACTTCAGCGTGATGCCCATCAGCAGCAGGCCCACCGTGGCATCGGTCGATATCATGTTGCGACCGTATTGCACCACCGTCAGCACCAGCATCAGCACCACGGCACCGCGCTTGATGCGATTGCCCGGCGCCGACAACCGGCCCTGGTAGATGTAAACCCGCGCCACCAGGCAGGCGGCACACAGCCCTATCAACCACAACGGCAGATGCGTGACGTGCGGCAACAGCACGACGATGACGCTGGCCATCAACCAGGCAAAGGTGATGCGCGGAATCTGGAAGCCTTCGTTGACCGGCGCGGGTTTGGCTTTGGCGGCCTTGCTCATGGCGTGGCTCCCGCCAAACCGTACAACGCCAGCGCGCGCAGCGCCGTGGCGTAGTGCACCTGCCCCTTGGCCGGCACCAATCGAGTACCCGGAATATTGAGACCGTAGTCGACACCGGCGGCATCGAGCTGGATCACGCACCAGCACAGCCGCGACAGTTTTTCTTCGCTGCCCATGTCGCCGAACATGTCCCAGGTCAGCCAGATTTTTTCGTCCATCGTGCTGGCGTATTCCTTGGTGTACATGCCGCGGCCGCGCGCGAGGATCTTCCACGCCACATGCTTGAGCGAATCGCCTTCGCGGTAATCGCGCAAGCCGTGGAAGTCGTCGCTGCCGCGCACCACCGTGGTGTTGCCGGTGTGCGGCTGGTTGCTCAGCAGCCAGTCGAGATCGCAGGCCACCGGCCGCGGATAGACCAGCGTGCGGCAATCGAGATCGAGCAACGACCACGCGCGGCAGATGCCGAACGGAAAGATGGTTTCCACCACCAGCCGGCCCGGCGATTGCCAACCGCGTTTGTGGGTCGGGACGAACAGGCCAAGGCGCTCTTCGTGCGACTCCAGCAGGTCGCAGCTTAGCTTGCGAGTGCCGGGAAAACTGGCCTGGATGCTTTCGTAGGTGCGTTCGCCGTTGCGACTGACGATGACGATCAGCTCGGCCTTCTCGCCGGCGAACACTGGCGAACCCGGCACCGCCGCCAGTTGCAGGCCAGCCATGTTGCGAAAAGTGTAGAAGATCGTCAGCACGAATACGCCGAGCAGCAGGAACACCAGCGCAAAGGCGAGGCTCATCTCGTAATTGATGGCACCGATGAACATCAAGCCCAGCACGAGCAGGAAGCCCAAGCCCTGGAAATTGGGGATGATGAAGATGTTGCGATGGCTGAGCACGATGCTGCGCGACGGCGGAATGCGACGCTCGACCCAGAACGCGAAGCGCGCGCGCCATGCCAGCAACAGGCGCTGTTTCAAGGTCAGTGGGGCGGCAGCGGCGATGCTCATGCGGCCTCCGCGTGGAGTCAAAGCACGTCGACGTCGGTCAACAGGCGTTGCGAATAGGCTTCGCTGCTGCGGCCCGAGGCATCGGCCACCGAGCGCAGGCGGTGATCGACCACCGACGGCAGCACCATCTGCACGTCTTCCGGCAGCACGTGGCGGCGGTTGTGCATCAGCGCCCACGTGCGGGCGCTGCGCATCAGTGCTTGTGCGCCGCGCGGCGACAGGCCGAACGCGAACTTGTCGTCCTGCCGGGTGTAGGCTACCAACCGCTGCACGTAGTCGAGCAGCGTGTCAGTGGCCTGCACTTCGGCGATGGCGGCTTGCACCGCGCGCACATCGTCGGCGCCGAGGCTCTGCTTGATGTGGTCGAGATTGGCGCGCTGATCGAGATTCAGCAACAGTTTGCGTTCGGCCGCCGGATCCGGATAGCCGATGTTGAGCCGCATCAGGAAGCGGTCGAGCTGAGATTCCGGCAGTGGGTAAGTGCCGGAAAAACTCACCGGGTTCTGGGTGGCAATGACGAAGAACGGCTGCGGCAACTGGTACGTGGTGCCATCGACCGACACCTTGCCCTCCTCCATCGCTTCCAGCAGCGCGCTCTGCGTCTTCGGCGTGGTGCGGTTGATCTCGTCAGACAACACCAGGTTGCTGAACAGCGGCCCCTTGTGGAAGGTGAACGCCGCCTTGCCCTGATCGTAGATCGATACGCCGATGATGTCGGCCGGCAACAGATCGCTGGTGAACTGGATGCGGCTGTAGGCGAGACCGAAAGTGCGCGCCAACGCCTGCGACAACGTGGTCTTGCCCATGCCGGGTTTGTCTTCCATCAGCAGGTGGCCGCCGGCGAACAGGCAACACAGCGCCAGGCGGATCTGCTTGTCCTTGCCGAGCACGACCTTGCCGATCTCCGCCACGGCCTGTTCGACTTTTTCCTGCAGGTTGGTGACAGGTGTTACTGGCATGTTCATGAAGAGATTTCCTGGTAACGGTTCCTGGCCGTCGCTT
>DATJXP010000432.1:0-13710 GCA_035500035.1 Candidatus Acidiferrum sp.
CAGCCAGTTCTATGAACGTACCACGCTCTCGCGCAACAAGTCGGCGATGCAGAAGCAAAGCGCCACATGCCAAGCGGACGACGTGATGACGCCGGAACAAACATTGCGCGATCCGTTCATCCTCGAATTCCTCGACCTCAAGGACGAATACTCCGAATCCGACCTCGAAGCCGGACTGATCCAGCACCTCACCGATTTCCTGCTGGAACTCGGCGACGACTTCGCCTTCATCGGCCGCCAGCGCCGCCTGCGGCTGGACGACAACTGGTTTCGCGTGGATTTGCTGTTCTTTCATCGCCGGCTCAAATGCCTGCTAGTCATCGATCTCAAAGCCGGCAAATTCAGCCACGCCGACGCCGGGCAGATGCACATGTACCTGAACTACGCGCGCGAGCACTGGATGAAGCCTGGCGAGAATCCGCCGGTGGGGTTGATTCTGTGTGCGGGCAAAGGAGCTTCTGAAGCGCATTACGCCTTGGCAGGGCTGCCAAACAAAGTGCTTGCCGCCGAATATCGGACGGCGTTGCCGAATGAAAAGCTACTGGCAGAGCAATTAGACAAAACAAGGCAGGAATTTGAGACACGACAAATCGGCAGAGGCCGAGAAACCCACAAATAAAGGTTGTGGCGAAATCAAACCCGAGCGGAGTAAGCTCGGCCTTACTAATATATTAAACAGGCCACCTGCTAATATTTATTAAAAGGCCGGCATAGCCTGTTTTTATGAACTGTTAGCTCTCCTATACGTGACAGATGACCGCCCCAGCAATCCAGCGCCTGCACTTACCTTACAAAGCTGTGTTAGTCCGATGCTTGGATGCGGAGCAGCGCGTACTTGCCAATGCAAGTGGATTCATTCGCAAGGAGGAGAATGAGCTACTTCTCTACACTTCGTGGCACGTGGTTACCGGATACGATAGGAATGAGTTGAAAGTCAAAGATCCCCCAACGAGAAAGTTTCTTTCTATCGAAATGCAAAATGCCGATGCACGTCAGGAAGGTGTAACTATGGTTGGTGGGCTACAAACTTTCGCTATCCCACTCTATGACCCCGCTTCGCCGACAAAGCCTCTATGGCTACAAGATAAACGACATGTACCGCATCCGGATCTCAATGCAATTAGCATTTTTGTTCCCTTCTGGCACGACGCAGTGAAGCTTCTCTTGCCCAAAAATATTCAAATCTCAGATATCCAATTAATCAATGAGGACCCGACTACGACGCTACTTGCTCCCGGTGATAAGCTGTATGTCGTTGGGTTCCCCTACGGATATAGCTCCCACGGCGCGGCGCAACCCGCCCCCGTGGTGCTAACTCGTTTCGTCGCAAGTAACCGAATAGACGGGCGTCACCAAGAAGTACTATTGGAGAGCGCTGGCGCTCCGGGAATGTCTGGAGGACCTGTATTCGTCGATACCGAGCGCGGTATTGAATTGCTTGGCCTCTACACTGGGCTCATCTATCCCGATCACGTTGTAGAAAAGAATGAGAAAACAACCGCTCTTGGTACTTGCTCTGATATGACTATTCACTGGCATGGGCACCTTCCGTTTGTCCAGACACCCGATGAGAGCTAATGAATTCATCTAGTTCGTTCGCTCCCTTCACCCGACCGCGCACGCGCTACACACTTACGCGGCGGCTTATGAATCGCGTTAAAGTACAACCCTATATATGATCCCACAAACCCACACCGGCTCCTGCCACTGCGGTTCCATCCGCTTCCAGATCGAAACCGATTTCCCGGAGCTGACCACTTGCGACTGCTCGATCTGCCGCAAGAAGAACGCGTTGATGGTCAAGGTGCACGAGAGCAAGTTCACACTGCTGCAGGGTGAGGAGTTTCTCACCGAGTACCAGTTCCACACGCACACCGCGCAGCACTACTTCTGCAAGCGGTGCGGCATCTATCCGTTCCATCGCAAGCGGGTGACGCCGGATTTTTTCGGGATCAATGTGTACTGCCTGGAAGGTTTCGACCCAACCGGCATTCCGGTGCGGGCGACGGTCGGTGCCGGCATGCCATAATTGACGGTAACCAATCCGCTCGCTCCCTACCCCTGCATGCAGCAAGGCTGTCCCATTGCTTACGACCTGACGCTCGCGCACTTTCACGAGCGTGGCTTTATGCGCGTGCCGAATGCGTTCAGCAAGCAGGAGGCCGAGACGATGCGCGCGGCCGTGTGGCGTGTGCTCGCGTACTCCAATATCCGTGAGAACGAGCCAGCGACGTGGACTACCGAGCGGCCGACGCATCTGCAGGAACTGAAAAACGATCCCGTGTTCGGTGCCGTTTGGGGCGAGCGTACACGCACGGCGATCAGCCAGCTCATGGAGCGCACGGCGTGGCCGGAACCCAAGAGCTGGGGCGGATTCTTCATTACCTTTCCGCGCGGCGGCAAATGGAACGTGCCGGCCAGCGAGTGGCATGCCGATGCGCGCTACACCAGCGCGCTGGCACCGCCCGAGGGGATACGGGTGCATGCGTTGCTGGGGGATGTCGAACCGAGGAGCGGCGCTACAGTTTTTCTCGCCGGCTCGCACCGACTGCTGCACGACTGGTTCATTCAGCACCCGCCCCAAGCGGGCGCCCGTGGTGCCGATCATCGCAAATCGCTGCTGGGCCACGCCTACATCCGTGACTTGCACCAAGCAGCTGATGCCGCGACGCGTATCGCACGCTTCATGAATAGAATCGAACGCCATGACGACATCGAGCTGCAGGTAGTCGAGAACACAGGCAGCGCCGGCGACGTGATACTGGCACACCCGCTGTTGCTGCACGCCGCTTCGCTCAACGCGGGGCGCGCGCCGCGCTTTCTGGTGAGTGGCGGGATCGATCTGGATTCGATGTGGGGTTTATGATGCAACCAACAACAAGAGGTGCGACATGGAACTTTCTGCCTGGAAACTGAAACTGTCGGTGCTGTGGTGCTTCCAACTGTTCAACTTCATCGCCGTGCTGCTGATACCGGCTTCGGTGGACGAAGTGAAAGCGCAACTCGGCAACATGCTGGGCGGGTTGATCGTGTTCTACTTTGTGCTGACCTGCCTGATGATGTGGCTCACGCTGGCGGTGAAGCCGTCCGTCATCCGCTGGGGCATCATGCTGATCGGCGTGTTCTATGCCTACGTTAAAGTGCAGTGGCTGATCCAATGCCTCACCAAGGGTTTCGCGATGGAATTTACCATCAATGAATTGTGGGGCCTGGTCGCCGCACTGATGCTGGTGTGGCACGGCTGGAAAGCGCCGAAAGCCGTCGCTGCCTGAGCTGAACGATGCACTTGCGCAAAATCCTGGTATTGCTTCCGTTGTTGCCAGCGCTTGCAATCCCGGGGCTGGGAACGCTGATAGCCGCAGGCCTCGTTATCGTCGCGTTGTTTGCCTTCAGCGATGCGCGGCAAGCAACCTTCACGCGCGGCCCATGGCTGCGGTCCCTCGGCATCGGTGCAATCAGCGGGGTCGCCATCGCCGTGCTGATGGGGATGGTGGTGAACGACTTGCTGGCGAAACTGTTCGGACAAGCTTCCGATTTCTCCGCCTTCAATAGCGTCAAGGGCAACACTGCGGAATATGTCCGGCTGCTTCTGCTCGGGCTGGTCTATGGCCCGGTGGTCGAAGAGATCATCTTCCGCGGCTTCGTTATCGGCTGGGGCAGCAAATTGTTCGGGCAGCGGGCAACTCCGTTGCTGGCGCTGGTGTCGGCCGCGGTCTTTGGTATCACGCATTGGTATCAAGGCTGGACCGGTGTCTGCTCGACTGGAATTATCGGGCTGGGTTACGGCCTGGTTTACATCGTCAGCAGCCGCAACATTGTTGCCGCCATATTTACCCACATGACGTTGAACGCAATCGGCGTCACCGAACTCTATCTCGGAATCTGAGCCAACGATCGTGGGCAGAAAATGACATGCGCATAGTACTCGCCCCAATGGAAGGACTCGCCGACGTTCACCTGCGCCGGCTGATCACTGCGCAAGGCGGTTTCGATTGGGTCGTCTCCGAATTCGTGCGCGTGCTCGACCATGCCTATCCCGACCGCGTGTTTTTCAGCATCTGCCCAGAATTGCGCGACGGTGGCCGCACCGCGTCAGGCACGCCGGTGCGCGTGCAGTTGCTCGGCAATCATTGCGAGGCGATGGCGGCGAATGCGCAGCGTGCGGTGCAGCTTGGCTCGCACGGACTCGACATCAACTTCGGTTGCCCGAGCAAGACGGTGAACCGGCATCGCGGCGGTGCGGTGTTGCTGAAGGAGCCGGAGACATTGTTCGAGATCGTCAGCGCCGTGCGCGCGGCGTTGCCACGGCCGATAGTGGTGTCGGCCAAGATGCGGCTCGGTTATGAAGATACCGCACTGATGCTCGACAACGCCGCCGCCATCGAAGCCGCCGGTGCCGACGAGCTGACCGTGCATGCGCGTACCCGCGTGCAAGGCTATGCACCGCCGGCGCACTGGCATGAGCTGGGCCGCATTCGTGAACACATCAAGATTCCTCTGATCGCCAACGGCGATATCTGCTCGGTGGACGACTACCACCGCTGCGTCGAAGCCGCCGGCACGGTTGACGTGATGCTCGGCCGCGGCGCGGTAAAGCTGCCGATGCTGGCCAACCTGATCCGCGCCAACCAGCCGGTCGGCGCGCAGTGGTCCGTGATCGGTCCATTGGTGCACGGGTTCTGGCAGGAAATCAGCGAGGCGCTGCCGTCCAACGACTGCATGGGCCGCATCAAGCAATGGATGAACTACTTGCGCCAGCAGCATCCCGAGGCGGAGGCCCTTTGGCGAGCCATGCGTGAAGAGCGTAGCGTGCGCAACATCGGCGAGTTGTTGCAGCAGGCATATTGAACTGTTTATTCTTTCTATAGCCCAAGCAAGGGCAATCGCAGTTCGGGACCAGAACACCAACCTCGAGGGGAGGTACCACCGCCATGTTCAGCGTGTGCCGTTGGAAGCAAGCCCTGTTCTTCATCTTTACTGCTGGCGCCTCGGTTTTAACGGCACCCGCCTTCGCCCACCACAGCCAGGCCGCGTTCGATTCGACCAAGGAAATCACCATCGAAGGCACAGTGCATCATCTCGACTGGCGAAATCCGCACATCTACCTGTACGTCGAAACCAGCGACGGCAAGGGCGGCAAGCGCATCCAGCAGATCGAAGGGCTGGCGGTGACGCAGGCGCTGGTGGACGGCTTCGATCGCAACGCGTTGACGCCGGGCACGCACGTCTTGGTGCGCATGAATCCGAACCGCAACAAGGCCGATGGCACCGGGCGCGGTCTCGATGTGGTCACCACCGCCGACGGCAAGATCCAGCCCATGTATCGCCGCAATGCGATCGCGCCGAAACTGACGCCGGCCACCGGCATTGCCGGCAAGTGGGCGCCGTCGCTGGCGGAGACGGGCAAGATTTTCGGCTCGGTGCGCGGCGCGTGGAAGCTGAAGCCGGCCGCCCAAATTCCCCCGCTGCCGGGCGCGTGCGAAATCGAACCGATTCCGTTCGTCGCTACCATCGACGAGCTGCGTTCGATCGCAGTGACCGACAAAACCGCAGTGTTCCACTTCGAGAATTCCGGCGACGAAGCCGACCGCGTGGTGTACCTGGACCAGAAGCAACACCCGGCCAACTTCAAACCGTCGTTGTTCGGCCATTCGATCGGTCATTGGGAAGGCGACACATTGGTGATCGACACCGTCGGCTATGCACCGAATCATTCCGGCCTGTTTTCCAGTATCCCGGCCGGCGCCAAAAAGCACACGGTCGAGCGGCTGACGCTGACGGCTGATCGCAAGCAACTGCGCTGGGAACTGACGATGGAAGACCCGGATTATCTGGACGCGCCGGCCACGATCAGCATGTTGTGGGATCATCGGCCCGATCTCGATTTCTCGCGCGTGCCGTGCGAGAAGGAAGTGTCGGATCGTTATTTGAGCGACTGAACCGCAACCACATGAAAGCCGCCCTTTACAAACGCTACGGCCCGCCGGAAGTGCTGCGGCTGGTCAACATCGTCAAGCCGGTACCGAAAGACAATGAAGTTCTCGTCCGCATGGTGGCTTCCACCGTGTCCGCGCCGGATTGGCGTGCGCGCAAGGGTGATCCGCTTGCGAGCCGGCTTTTCTTCGGTGTGTTCAGCCGCAGGTTCCCGATCCTGGGTTACGAATTGGCTGGCGACGTGGAAGCAGTGGGCCGCAAAGTCACGCGCTTCAAGCCCGGCGATGCGGTGTTCGGCATGAACATCGTCGACGGTAAATTTGTCTTCCGTTGTCATGCCGAATATGTGTGCGTGGCAGAAACTGCCATCATCACGCGCAAGCCCGATACTCTTGGTTATGCGGAAGCTGCCAGCCTCCCCTCTGGCAGTTTTACTGCCTACACTTGCGTGCAGGCGGCCAAACTCAAACCCGGGCACAAGGTGTTGATCAACGGCGCCTCCGGCAGCATCGGCACCGCCGCACTGCAACTTGCCAATTATTACGGCGCCGAAGTCACTGCCGTGTGCAACACCGACAAAGTGGAGTTCTTGCGTTCGCTCGGCGCTGTGCAGGTGATCGATTACAGCAAGCAGGACTTCACCCAGAGCGACAACCGCTATGACTTCATCCTCGATGCAGTAGGCTTCAGCTCGTTCGTGAAGTGCCGACATCTGCTGACGGACACCGGCGCCTACCTCTCGACCGGATTGGGCTCCCTCTGGCAGAACATCTACTACGGCATCAAAACCAGAAACTCCACCGGCAAACGCGTGCTGTCGTTCGGCGGCAAGCCAACGCCGCAGGATCTGGAGTTTTTCCTGCAACTGATCGCGCAAGGCAAGTTCAAGCCCGTGGTCGATCGCTGCTATCTGCTTGAACAGATTGCCGATGCGCATCGGTATGTCGAGTTGGGGCACAAGAAAGGCAACGTCATTATCTCGATCAGAGATGAATAACGACTGCGTGTAATTTCCGGCAGCGTCTGACAGCAGTGCAATCAGCATTACAGTGGCCGCCTGGGTTGAAACCCCGAAAAACAATTTAAACCTCCGTCAAACTTTTTCCTCGCTTCAAGCGTCAGTCTTGACTGCAACTTCTTTTTTTCGATGCGCCGTCACCCCGGAGCCTGGTTATGAAGCCATTCGACTCGCTCGCTTCCGCGTTGCTGCTCACTCTTGGTTGCATAGTCCACGCGGCGGAAGTGCCGGCGGATTTCACTGCCACCGCCACATCGCTCAAGACCGTCATGCGCACCAATCATTTTCATCCCGCCGAGCTCGATACCGAGGCGTTCAGAAAAATCGAGGACGCCGTGACCGCATTGGGCAAGACGGCCCGTACGCCTGAAGAGTTTCTGAACGGGTTCAATGCGCTGTGGCGGCGCGGGCCGTTCTCGCACGTCAGGCTCATCTACCCCACACCTGCGCAGGAGAGCCCGCCTCCGCATGACGACAGTGCCGTGACGCTTGTGTGGAAAGACAATGTTGCGATACTCACCGTGAATTCGATGAGTGGAACCGGCGAGCAGATCGAGACGGCTTATCACGACATCGCCGCGCACGGTGCCCGCAAGCTGGTCATCGATCTGCGCCGCAACGGCGGCGGTGCGTTCGGCGTGTTGCCGCTGGTCGGGCATCTGATCGACCAACCGCTCGATGCGGGTGTGTTCGTCACCAACCGCTGGTACCGGAACCACACCGCAGTCCCCACCGCCGCCGAGCTGAAGACCGCCACGCCATGCCAGTGCACCGACGACGCCTTTCTGGCCGACATGGAACAGCGGGCGTTGACCAGCTATCGCATCGTGCCGTTGCAGCCGCGATTCAACGGCCCGGTGTACGTGGTGACCAGCGCCGTGTCGATCAGCGCGGCCGAGATCGCCGCCGACGCGTTGCAGGCCAGCGGCCGCGCCACGCTGGTGGGCGAGAAAACGCTTGGCCTGCTGTTGCAGCCAAAGCGTTTCGATGTCGCGGGTAATTTCAGCCTGATCTGGCCTATCGGCGACTATCGCTCGCTCAAGAACGGGCGTATCGAAGGAACCGGCGTGTCGCCGGATGTCGCGGCTCCCGCCGAGAAGGCATTGGACGTTGCTCTGGGCTTATGACGTTGCACTCGGGCTCTTCAGCGCCGCTACGACTTTTGCCGATTCTTTCACCAACAAAGTCATGCAATTTGCCAGCAGACTCTGACAATCAAGACTATGTTGTCAGGATAACAAACGCCTCGCCTCGCGGCCGCTCTAGTCATTGTCCAGACCGACTGGCGTTTGCATCATATACCTGAACGGATATAATCAATGGATGAATTACCAAGGGCTCTGTATTGGGAGGGGTCCTCGAAAAAGGATTTCAAGAAGTTCCCAGCTCCAGTGCAGAAAGAGATGGGCTTTGCCCTTTACATCGTGCAACTGGGCCGCACTCCTGGCTCTGCCAAACCCTGGAAAGGGCTGGGTTCTGGCAACTACGAAATCGTTGAAAGCTACTTCGGTGAAACCTATCGTGCGGTCTATGTCGTCAATATTGGAGATGCAGTGTATGTGTTGCACGCTTTTCAGAAGAAATCCAAATCTGGTATCGCTACACCGAAACCTGACGTGAGTCTGATAGAAAACCGATTTAAAGCATTGCTCGCCAAACAGCGACTCAATCAAGGGAGCATTACATGAACCTCAAACGCAAACCCAAGGGTACGAACAATGTCCTGGTTGACCTTGGTTTCGAAGATGCCGAGGAGCTTACAGCCAAAGCCGAACTCGCCGTGAAGCTGAACGATCTGCTGGACAAGCGCAAACTGAGCCAAGCGCAAGCGGCAGCCATTACCGGCATGACCCAGCCGAAAATTTCCCAGATACGGCGCTACAAGCTGCTGAATATTTCGCTTGAACGTTTGCTGCATGCATTCGTGGCACTAGATCAACACGTGCAGATTGTCATCAAACCCGCGCGCCAAACCAAGACACCCGGCATTTCGATTGCCGCCTAACCTTTCAGTGCCACTACCGCCTTTGCCAACTCAATCACCGACAACGGCGCACACCCTTCCGACTTGTTGCTTACCGTGACGAAGGCGTTCTGCCCGGCGCTGGTGACACCGGCGATCACACGCGCGAGTTCGTTGCGGGTTTCCGGGTCGGGGTCTTGCAGCTTGTCGTAGGGTTCGTATTGTTTCGCGGCGTCCTCGTAGCCGAAGGCACCGTGCAGCGGATTCAGATTCCAGCGGCACACCAGCGGGCATGGCCACAACGCGCGCAGCAGCGGCAACTGCCCGGCGATGCGCGGCATCTTGGCGTGCAGGCCGAGGCAGTACGTAGTTCCGGTGTCCTTCAATGCTTGCGTGAACTGTGGCGTCAGCCATTCTTTGTCGCGCACTTCTACGGCATACACAGCATCGGGCGCGGTGTTGCTCAACACGGGCAACGATTTGAGAAACTCGTGCAGCCTTTCGATCAGTTCCGGCATGCGCTCGAACCAGTACGGTGGCAGCGGACTCAGTTGGAACACCAGCGCGCCGGTGCGAAGACCTAAACCCTGCAGCGCCGGTTCGACGAAGTCGCGCGTTGCCAGCGTGGCATCGAGAAAATACGGGTTGCGGCGCATGCCGTGACCTTCTTCGTCGCGCAGCATGGCGTCGGTGACGAGGCCAGGCGCCTTTACGGTAAAACGAAAATCGTCGTTCACCTGAGCGGCATATTGCGCGAACTTCACCGCTTCCAGCGGTTTGTAGAAAGAGCGGTCGATCGACACCGCGCGAAACAGCGGAAACTTTGCATAGGCAGCGAGGCCGTGGCGCGCCAGCGTGGATTCGGAGCAGTCGTGATCCCACACGAGGCCGGCCCAGCCGGGATAACTCCATGACGAGGTGCCGAGCCGTAGCGTGGCTGGTAACGCGCTGGCCAGCGCCAGCAGACCGGGATCGGGTGTGGCAAGCTCAACCTTGCCGCCCGATTTCCTGACCGTTGCGATTTTCGGTGCCGGCGATGCAACCGTAGCCGGCTCGTCAGGAAACAGCGAGTCCTGCATGGCTCACTTACCCTTCGGATACTTCGCCTGCATCCACGCGTAAGTGGCGCGCATCATCTGCTCCAGCACGTCCATGTTCACATCGGCCAGCTTGTTGATGTACAGGCAGCCCTTGCCGCGCTTGTGCTTGCCGAGCTGTTTCAGCATCGCCTCTTGTCCGTCGAAGCCGACCAACAGATACAACACCAGCGCACTGCCGCGCGGCGAAAAGCCCAACATGCACAGATCGCCTTCGTGACCGCTGTCGTACTGGTAGTGATATTGGTCGAAGCCGACGATGCTCGGCCCCCACATTTTCGGCGGCTTGCCGGTGATCTTGCGCATCAACTTCGCCACGGCTTTGGCGTCGGCGCGGCGCGTTTCGTTCGGCACCGCGTCCATGAAGTCGGCAACGCTGGCAGTGTTTTTCTTCGTTTTTATTGCAGCCATGCGTCCTCCCGTTGGCGTGAATCAACCGCCCAGCGTTTGACCATTCACGTACAGCCACACGCCGCGCGCGCGTTCGAACACCGAAATCTCGTGATGCACGAACGGCTTGCCGCTGACGTCGTGATAGCTGGCCTTGAACTCGACCACGGCGCGGTCGCCCTTCTGTTCGGCCCTGATGATGTCGAGCCCGGTCCACTGCAGGTTGTCGTTGGTGAGGTCGGCCAGCGTCAGCCGCTGCGACGTGGCGGGATGCCAGGTGCTGTAGAGGAATTCGCGGTTATTGCCGGCACCGAGCGCGTACGCGCAATAACGGGCACGCACCATCGCGCGCGCCGATTTCGGTTTTACTTTCATCGTCAGATGCGGTTCGCAGCAGTCGGCAAAGACTTTGCCGCTGCCGCAGGGGCAGAGCGTGGGAGCTGTCATTCGTCGTTCTCTTCGCCATTATCCGGCAGGGCTTGGTAATTGGGGCCTATCGACATGCCGGCGATGCGCGAGAGGCGCGCATAGCTGTAGCCGGTGGCAGCGTGCCATTGGTTGAAGGCATCTTGTACTTGTTTCAGGTCGCGCTTGCTGGTGCAGGCATCGGTGACATCGACGCCGCTGGCCTGCAGACGGGCAATGACATCGCGGCTGGTAATGAAACCGTCCTTGCCGATAAAGCGGATGAAGTACCCCGCGGTGCGCCCGCCAAGCCGCGAGCCTTCCTTGCCGAGCCACTGCATCAAGCCGATCTGATCACTCACCGGCCACTCGGCAAACACCTTGGCGAACGAGCCTTTCTCTTCGGCGACCTTCCACACGAAGTGCGCGTTGTCGAGCACGCTGCCGATCTTCTGCGGATTACGGATGATGCGTTTGTCGCTGCTGTAGGCGTCCCACTTTTCCGGCGCCAGGTGGGCGAGCCCTTTCGGGTTGAAGCCGTGGAATGCTTCTTCAAAGCCTTTCCACTTGGCTTCGACCACCTTCCAGTTGAAGCCGGCCTGGAAGATGCAGCGCGTCATCATGGAGA
Source organism: Candidatus Acidiferrum sp. (assembly GCA_035500035.1). Classification (GTDB taxonomy): domain Bacteria; phylum Pseudomonadota; class Gammaproteobacteria; order Pseudomonadales; family Pseudohongiellaceae; genus CAILUG01. The sequence goes on from DATJXP010000432.1 coordinate 11,436, forward strand.
GATAACGGTCGTCGCCGAGTTTGGCGAGTTGCTTGGGCGACTTGGCGTAGTGGTGCTGCTTGAGAATTTCTTCGAGCGCGTCCTTGCCGCCTTTGCGGTCGATGGCGAGTTTTTCGATTTTGGCGAATGGAGTCAGTGGCATGGGCGCTACAAGTCTTCGGCGGCGTTCACAGCCCCGCTAGTGTAACGCCAATCACCCGATCTCCCCAGCCGCGCGGCGCTGCCGCTTACTTTCTGGCTGCGGATTCGGCTGGCCGGCCAAGGCCGGCCAATGCCTCGAACGCCGCGATGGCGAAACCCGGCGAAGTCAGTGCACGCATAATCCGTTTTTTCGCGTCCGCCTCATCAAAAGAGGTCGGAGTCTCTCGATCCAGTTGGCTCGCCCCGAGCGCAGTCGCCAATCGTGTTCCAGGCGAAAAATCCCGGCAGAAGTGCCGATCGTGTACTAACCTGAAAGCGCCACTCCCTGGGATGGATTCCGACAAGTCTCATCATGCGCGCCACACTGCGCTGCTGACGGCCTGTAATCGAATGGACACATTTTTCAATGTACACTATTGAAACGACCGCCGAATTCGACCACTGGTTGAACGGCATCAAGGACGTGAAAACCAGAACGCGTCTGGCAGCCCGGCTGCGCAAAGCTACGCTGGGCAATCTCGGCGATGTCAAAGGGATCGGCTCCGGAGTTTTTGAAATGCGCGAACACTTCGGCCCAGGCTGGCGCATGTATTGCCTGATACTGGATTCACTTGTCGTCATCATGTTGTGCGGTGGCGACAAGGACAGCCAGCAAAGAGACATTGCCAAGGCACACGAACTCTCGCAACAAATCTACCTGTGAGTGGCGATACCATGAAAAAAAAGATCAGGGCTGAAGACCTCAGGGAATTCGATATAACCGAATACCTGGATTCGCAGGAGGCTATCGCGGAATACCTGACCTCCATGATCGAATCCGGTGATGCGTCCATGCTTGCCGTAGCACTGGGAGACGTTGCCCGATCGCGAGGAATGGCGGAAGTGGCGAAAGCCTCAGGCCTGACGCGGGAAGCGCTCTACAAAGCTCTGCGCCCGGATGCGCAGCCGCGTTTCGATACGGTCAACCGCGTCTGTCTCGCGCTGGGAGTGAAACTGGTAGCGCAGCCTCAGTGATGCCAAGATCATTCCCGGCGCATACCACATCGCCGCGATGGCGAAACCCGGCGAGGTCAGTGCACGGATAATCCGTTCTTTCGCTTCTGCCGCAGTAAAGATAGGGTAGTTTGTTTCGGCAATGACCATCCCTGCTCAAACCAGGCTATGGATGTGCGTCACAAAGCGTTTCAAGTTTACGAAGGTAAGTCCGTACATCGCGCTCATCCCTTGTGCCTGTGCGTCATCCAGGTCGGGATTGCAGAGAATGAATTGGCGCGGGGAAAGGCCAAGCCTCTTTTGCAATCGGGTGTATTTTTCCAGGTCGGCACGAAACTCGCCTGATTTGCACTCCACGACCACCGGCAGTTCGTTCTTCAGCAGGAACAGCACATCGAGTTCGCGCTGTTCTTCATCCTGGAATTCCACGCGCACACCGCGTCCGCAACTGAAGCTGACGTTGCGTTCGAGACACATCTCCAGCAATGCCATGAAAGCCCACCACTCCAGCCATTCCCCGTCGAAGAACCGGCGGATGCGTTGTGCTGGCTGCAGCGCAACGCCGACGGAGTTCTTTTCCTTGTGGAACGCATAGCGCGCGAAAAACGTGTGGCCGTACAGCTGACGCAACGTGGATTTAAGCAATTGTTTTTCCTGGTGTGGCCGGTTGCCAAGATCGACATTGACCCAGGTCCAGTCTTGCCGGTAGCCGTAACGCACCTGTTCGAGCACGGGCGCCATTGCTGCGTAGTGGTCGCCAAGCGCACCGGCGGCCTCATCGAAAAAGCCGGTGGTATCCACCAACGAGTAATCCAGCACCGCCTTGACTTGCCTGGCCGCAAGCCAGTCCTGGATGGGTTGGTGCTGCTGCGCGGTGGCCAACAATAACGTGCTGTGCATCTGCTCCTTGGGGAACAACGGAACGGCACCGGCCGTAAGCGCAACTGCCGGATCGATTTCTTTCCTTCCCTCCTCTTTTTCTTCTTCCTGAATTTTCAGCGCATCGAGCTCTCGCAGCAACGCCTGGTAACGATCCAGAATTTTTTCGACATAGAAGGCGGCGGCGAACAGCGTTACCGGCTGTTGACACCGGCTGCATACACTTTTGCTGCCCGCGGCCAGCGTCGTGTCTTCGGCGATC
>DATJXP010000433.1:0-4092 GCA_035500035.1 Candidatus Acidiferrum sp.
GTTGGCGTCGTCGAACCTGGCGGCATTGGTGGCGCTGTTGCGATACAACAACTCATAGGCAAAAACCTGCAGATCGACATCGAAGATGGGCTGGCGTGCCAGATAAATCTGCGTCGTCGCGACCGGAGCGGTCTCATCTACTTTCTTTTTTGCCAAGCCGAACATGCCGCCGCAACCTGCCGCATTAGCGAACTGTCATTTTTCCCTTTATCGACCGTTTTCGCTCGCGGCTTTAGCGGAGATTGCGGCTATCCGCTATTCGCCCTGGCTTTGGGTGTTGCGCGGCGTGAAGTGGATCGGGAACGGGGCGACGTTGTCGCCCTTGCTGATGGTGGCGACGCCTTCCTTTTCCACCTCGTCGATGCGGATGATGGCCTGCAGCGGGATGAAGCTGCGTTTGACGCCGGTGAACTCGCCCTTGATCTTCTCTTCGGCCGGATCGAGCACCATCTGGCTGCGCTCGCCGAACACGAAGTTCTCGACCTCGATGAAACCCCACAGGTCGCTCTGGAACACATCGCGCACATAGACCTCATAGACCTGGCCTCGATTGAGGAAGGTGATGCGAAACAGGTCGCGGGATTCTCTTTTGCCGTTCATGGGGGGACTGCCTGTAAGTAACGAGGCCTCCAATATCAGGCCACGACGACGGGAATTCAAGGGATGGTTGCACAAGCGCCTGCAGTATAATGCGCGCCGTTTTCACCCCTCCAGTTGTTTGCCCCATGTCCAAGGCCTCGCCCAAAAAAGTCTTCATCCAGACCCACGGCTGCCAGATGAACGAGTACGACTCGGCCCGCATGCTGGATTTGTTGCGCGAGTTCAAGGGGATGGAAGTGACGGAACAGGCCGAGGACGCCGATCTCCTGCTGCTGAATACCTGCTCGATCCGCGAAAAAGCCCAGGAGAAGGTGTTCCACCAACTGGGGCGCTGGAAGGAACTCAAGCAACGCAAGCCCGGGCTCAAGATCGCCGTCGGCGGCTGCGTCGCCAGTCAGGAAGGCGCGGCCATCGGCAAGCGCGCACCTTATGTCGACGTGGTGTTCGGCCCGCAGACGCTGCACCGCCTGCCGGAATTATTGGATGCCTCCACCGGCAAAAAACCGGTGGTGGACATCAGCTTCCCCGAGATCGAAAAGTTCGACCGCCTGCCCGAACCCACGGTCGAAGCCGCGTCCGCCTACCTCACCGTGCAGGAAGGGTGCAGCAAGTATTGTTCGTTCTGCGTGGTGCCCTACACCCGCGGCGAGGAAATCAGCCGCCCGTTCGATGATGTGCTCGCCGAGGCGGCGCACCTGGCCGCGCAGGGTGCGAAAGAAATCAACCTGCTCGGGCAAAACGTCAACGCCTATCGCGGCCCGCTACACGATGGCGGTTTCGCCGACCTGGCGATGGTGATCACTTGCATCGCGGCCATCGACGGCATCGAGCGCATCCGCTTTACCACCTCGCACCCGCTCGAATTCAGCCAGGCGCTGATCGACTGCTACGCCTCGGTGCCCAAGCTGGTCAGCCACCTGCACCTGCCGATCCAGAGCGGTTCCGATCGCGTGCTGGCCATGATGAAACGCAACCACACCGCGCTCGAATACAAGAGCATCATCCGCAAGCTGCGCCAGATCCGTCCCGGCATAAGCGTGTCGTCCGACTTCATCGTCGGCTTCCCCGGCGAGACCGACAAGGATTTTGCCGACACGATGGCGGTGATCGCCGATGTCGGTTTCGATACGTCATTCAGTTTCGTTTACAGCGCGCGTCCCGGTACGCCGGCCGCCGAGTTGGCCGACACCACGTCGGAAGAGGTGAAGAAACAGCGACTGGCGATATTGCAAGAGCGTATCGTGCAGAACGCGACGCGCATCAGCGAAGCCATGGTCGGCTCCATTCAACCGGTGCTGGTCAGCGGCGCCACCCGTAAAGACCCCGGCGAACTGCAAGGCCGCACCGAGAACAATCGGTCGGTGACGTTTCGTGCCGATCAGTCGCTGATCGGCCAACTCGTCAATATCCGCATCACTCAAGTGCACGCGTCCAATTCACTGCGCGGCGAGCTGGCCTGACGCGTCAACTTGCCGCCCGCTCCGGATAAGGCTGGCAGCTCAACCACAACGATGTCGCCGCCCCGATCAACAAGCCCGGGCCATGTCCTTCCCTGGACACGGTATCCAACATCGCAATCAGCAGTCCTATTGATGGAATGATGACGAACGGCAGTTGTACCTGCTTGCGGTGCCGCAACAGATAGCCGTACAGACCGCCTATCAGTCCGAATGCCGCGGAGGAAGTGCCGCCGCCGTACGGCAGCCAGAAGAAGGTGAACACCTGGCTGCCCAGGCCAGCGGCGAAGAAGATCGTCAGCATGCCGCTGCGGCCATACAGTTTTTCCGCGTACGGCATGAAGACCAACACCAGGCATGCATTGACGATGCATTGGCCGATGCCGTCCGGTTGTACGAAGATCGGCGTTATCACGCGCCACACTTCGCCGGCGCGGAAGCCTTCCGGGTTACGGCGCATGAACGTCAGCCACTCGGGATACACGAATTGCAATGCCGTCGTCAGTGTCAGCAACGCGATCAACGCCACGCTTGCCAGAGGGAACGGTGTGCGCGGCAGCTTGCGCCGTTCGTACAGCAAGTACGACCAACATACCAGGCCACTTACCACCATGAATGCACTGCATGCGATCCAGATCGGATTCATTGTCGTGTCTCCTTATTGATGTTGTTGTATGTCAGTTACCGTCAGCCCAGCGGATTTCGGCGTGAAATCCGCCCACTTGCACCACCAGGAAATTGGTCGCCGCTATGCCGCTCGCTGCCGCGGGCTCTTTTCTCGTTTGCAGAGTTACCAGGCAGGAAGACAACACGACCACCATTACCGTCAATCCCAACAGCATCGCTTTCATCCATCTCGTCGAGTGATTCATTTTGCATGCACTCCATGTTTTTCTTTGCAGTCTAGGCATGATGTTGCGCGGCGGTAACTATCAAATCCGATAGTTCTTGACCTGCCGTCATGTCAGCGGTACTTCGATGCACAGCACCGTTGCCGGTTGCAGCGCTTGCAGCGCGAGTGACCCGGCCGGCATCAGTCCCAGGCCGTCGCCACGAACGAGCTCGTCGTCACCGATCCTGAGGCGACCTTCGATCACGAACACATACAGACCGTTTTCGTGCCAGCACTTCGAATACGGCAACGCAGTATCGGCGGCGATCGATGCCAGAGAAACCCATGCCTGCTGGTTGACCTCGACAACGCCACCGGCGCAGGCCGGACTCGCTGCCAGCACCCACCGATTCGCCGAGTCCGCCAATTTCATGTGTCCCTGGCGATAGCGCGGCACGCCACCTGATGTCAGTGGATGTATCCATGCCTGCAAATAATGCGCAGGCTCATGCGCGGAGTTGTTGGCTTCCCAATGGGTGACGCCCAGACCGGCCGACAACACATGGATGTCGCCGGGCCCGATGATGTGGTCGTGACCGCGACTGTCGCGATGGTGCAGGGTGCCGGACAACGGAATCGAAACGATCTCCATGTTTTCATGCGCGTGCAGCGGCACCCGCTTGCCAGGTGCCAGGGTTTCTTCGTTGAACACGCGCAACAATCCGAAACCTGTTCGTTGCGGGTTGACGTAGTCGGCAAAACTGAAAGTGCGCCAACTGGTGAAGCCGTCATGGCTGGTGCAACCACGGGTTGCGGATGGGACCACGATCCTTTTCATCGACTGATTCGCTCCCGCCCACTGGCGACGATTGAACTGTCGCTAGCTTAGGCAGAGTGGCCACTCGTGGTAACTATCAAAAAAGATAGGTCCGCGGCGTGGAAAGCGTGGAATATTGCGGCGTGATGATGCCGAGCAGCGTTGCCTTGGCGATGGCCTGGTTGCGGTTGGTGACGTTCAGTTTCTGGATGGCGTTTTTCAGGTGGAACGCCACCGTGGCAGTGCTGATCGACAGGATGGTGGCGATTTCTTCGGCGGTTTTGCCTTCCGCCGACCACAGCAGGCACTCGAGTTCGCGCTCGCTCAACTGCGGCTTGTCGTCTTCCGCCTGTTGCTTGAAGGAAGCCAGCCGGATGACGGCGGAA
>DATJXP010000434.1:0-4083 GCA_035500035.1 Candidatus Acidiferrum sp.
GGCGAGGTAGCCAAGGCCAAGGACAAGGTGCTCGAAGGCGACCAACTGGTGTTGCTGGCCGAACTGGAAACCGTTACCGACTTCCAGCCCGAGGTCATGCCGCTCGACATCGTGTACGAAGACGACGACGTCATCGTCATCAACAAACCGGTGGGATTGGTAGTGCATCCGGCCGCCGGCAACTACAGCGGCACCTTGCTCAACGGCTTGCTGGCGCATGTGCCGGAACTGCGCTCGTTGCCGCGCGCCGGCATCGTGCATCGGCTCGACAAGGACACCAGCGGCCTGATGGTGGTGGCGAAAAATCTCGCCGCCCACCAGGACTTGGTGTCGCAACTGTCGCAGCGCACCGTGTCGCGCCAGTACCACGCCGTGGTGGTCGGCGTGGCGACCGCCGGCGGCACCATCGATGCGCCGATAGGCCGGCATCCGGTGCAGCGGCAGAAACGCACCGTCACCGATGCCGCCGATGCGCGCCCGGCCGTTACCCATTACCGCGTCATCCAGCGTTTCCGCAGCCACAGTCACTTGCTGGTGCAACTGGAAACCGGCCGCACGCACCAGATCCGCGTGCACCTGGCGCACATCGGCATGCCCATCGTCGGCGACCAGGTTTACGGCGGCCGCTACAAACCGCCGCGCGGCGCGGCGCCGGCGTTGCTCGATTTCCTGCAACAGTTCAAACGGCAGGCATTGCATGCCGGCCATCTCGGTTTCGAACATCCGGCCAGCGGCGAGTACCTGGAGTTCGACGCCGAACTGCCGGCCGACATGCAGGAGTTGTTGCGCCTGCTGGAGCTGGATCGTGGCTGACGCGGTCGTCACGCCTGACTGGAATCTGCCGGCCGGCGTGCATGCCTTCGTCACCACGCGCCATGGCGGGCATAGCAGCGGCGCCCATGCGTCGTTCAACCTCGGCCTGCACGTGGATGATGATGCTGATGCCGTCGCACGCAATCGCGCCAGCCTGAAAGCCGAACTCGAACGCCGCAGCGGTGGCACTGCTTTGCAGTTGCAATGGCTGCAGCAAGTGCACGGCACCGCGGTGTGGGAGGTGACCGCCGGCAGCACCGAACCGCCGCCGAAGGCCGATGCCGCCTACACCACACAAAGCGGCATCGTGCTCAGCGTGATGACGGCCGACTGCCTGCCAGTGCTGTATTGCGCCAAAGACGGCAGCGAAATCGCCGTGGCTCATGCCGGCTGGCGCGGGCTGTGCAACGGCGTGCTGGAAGCGGTGGTCGGCAAGTTCAAATGCGCGCCGGCCGACATCCGCTGCTGGCTCGGCCCCGCCATCGGCCCTTGTCATTTCGAAGTGGGTGACGACGTGCGCCAGGCGTTCTTCATGCTGTCGCGCGGCCGCGATCTGCCGGATACCAAGGCTGCGTTCACGCCAACCAAACCCGACAAGTGGCTGGCCGACCTGTATGCGCTGGCGCGCGTGCGATTGCGCAAAGCCGGCATCGTCGATGTAACCGGCGACGTGCAATGCACCGTGTGCAGGAATGCGGATTACTACTCGTATCGTCACGCTGCGGTGACGGGAAGATTCGCGACCGGAATCGTCAAGGTTTGATCGAGTCAGGACGCTAGGCGTCTTCCACCAACACCAACCGCGTGCCCACTTCGATCGAAATCGCGCGATGCCTGTCGTCGTGACCGGACGGCAGGAACATGCCGTCGCCGGCTTTCAGCGTCACCACCTTGCCGTTGCAGTCGATGACGAGGCCGCCTTGCAGCACGTAACCGATGTGGCCCTGTTCGCACCAGCCGTCGTAGCCGTCGGTGGTGGAAAACTCGACCAGCCGCAGCAATCGATTGCCCTCGCTGTAGAGTTTGAAACGGACGCCATCACGGCCTTCCTGCCACTCCAATGCATCGAAATCGATCTTGTACGCGCTCATGGGTGAAGGTCCTTGAATCAAATACGCTCGGGGTAACTTGCGCGAAAGGTTACCCCGAGCGTGCGTGTTTACCAAGTCATTCGAGCACTACGGCTTGGTGGCCGACCTGCACGACGCGACCGCCGTGACTGTCGGCATGTCGTTGCGCCTGCGCCGGCGTCGAGAACCACGCGTTGGGATAACCGGCCTTGCCTTGCCACAGATCGTAGTGCGTCAGTTGCGCGGGTGTCAGCGTGTCCAATGCGTGGCGATAGTTTTCCCAGCCCGCGTAACCGGCTTCGATGCCGAGCATGCGCAGCACATGCTTGCGTCGCAGCTTGGTTCTGTCGCGGTAAAGTGCGGGCAACGTGAAGCCGTGCAGCGTGCCGGTGGCCAGGACGCGACGCAGTACCGGCAATGCGACGGCTGGCGTGTCGGATCGAGCAGCGCGATGCAGCTTGCGAGCCAAGGCCAGCACGAGTGCTGCCGCGGTGGCTGGGGTGGCTGGGGTGGCGTGAGTGGCAGTCGGTGCCGATGATGACGAAGTTACGGAAGGTGTATGCATACCTGCTCCTTTACGGTTGGCCTGCTCGCTGTCGGCCGGGAGGGTATGCAAGCACGAGGCTTGCGGATGTGTTGTTTCAAGCCAGGTGCTTGCGCTTTCGCGAGGCGGGCGTCCTGGCAGCCCGCAAGCATTCTACCTGATGGACAGCGCCGGCAAAACAATCGGCCTGGTTATTGAGAGTGGTCGGCGCTTCATACACAATCCTCCCGCCATTCCTACAACAACACAGGCAAGCGTATGAAACTCGTCCTCCCGCCCGGGCACACCGAGACCTCGCTCAACGCCGCGCTGAAGGCGTTCGCCGGCGTCGTCGGCGACAAGTTCGTCTTCAGTACCGACCAGGACCGCGACACCTATCTCGATCATTACGGCTACGACCAGACCCGCCACGTGGCGTCCGCCGCCGTGGCGCCGATCAGCACGGAACAAGTGCAGGCCATCGTCAAGCTGGCCAACCAGCACAAGGTGCCGCTGTGGACCATCAGCCGCGGCAAGAACTTCGGCTATGGCAGCGCGGCGCCGGTGGTCAGCGGTTCGGTAGTGCTCGATTTGTCGCGTATGAAAAAAATCTGGATGGACGTCGACAACGGCACCGTGCTGCTGGAACCCGGCGTCGGTTTCTACGATCTGTTCGACTATGTCGAAGCCAATAAAATTCCGTACTGGATCTCGCCGATCGGCAACAGCTGGGGCTCGGTGGTCGGCAATGCGCTCGACCGCGGTGTCGGCTACACGCCGTACGGCGATCACAGCGACCGTGCCTGCGGTATGGAAGTGGTGCTGCCCGACGGCGAACTGGTGCGTACCGGCATGGGGGCGATGAAGGATTCGCCGTCGTGGAATTTGCATCCGTACGGCTTCGGCCCGCACTGGGACCAGATGTTCATGCAGAGCAATTTCGGCATCGTCACCAAGATGGGCATGTGGCTGATGCCGAAACCGGAGACGGTGGTCTCGCTCGACATGGAACTCGACAAAAAAGAAGACCTCGGCTGGGCCATTGACACGCTGGCACCGATGCGTCGCAGCGGCCTGATCCAGCAATCGCCGTCGATCGGCAACTGGCTGCGCGCCGCCGCGGTGTTGACCAAGCGCACTGACTGGTACAGCGGCGAAGGCGCGTTGCCGGAGAGTGTCATCACGCAGATTCGCCAGCGTTTCGGTCTGGGTTGGTGGAGCATCAACCTGCGTTTCTACGGTCCGGAGGAAATCACCACCGCCACTGCCGCCGTCGTGAAAAGAACTTTCGCCGCGCGTACACAATATCCGATGAAGCAGGGCATGTGGAAGGAAGGCATGCCGCGCGAACAGCAGCCGACTGCCGGCATACCGATCACGTTTCCGCTCGCCAATGCCGGCTGGCATGGCGGCCGCGGTGCGCACGTGGGCTTCTCGCCGGCGTTGCCGCAGTCGGGCGATAAAGCGCTCGCGCAGTTCCAGCGCACCTTCGATCGCTACAACGAATTCGGCATGGATTATCACGGCTCGTTCGCGCTCGGCGAGCGCCACATCACCAACGTCAACCAGATGCTGTTCAACAAGGACGATCCACAGATGATGGCGCGGATCGATCGCTTCTTCCGCACGCTGGTTGCGGATGCGGCCGAGCAGGGCTACGGCGAGTATCGTACGCAC
>DATJXP010000435.1:0-5378 GCA_035500035.1 Candidatus Acidiferrum sp.
CGATCTGGCGATCGCCGACAGCCGTCACGTCGATGTTGTAACGCTCGAGCTTCAGGATGCGGCCGGTTGGTGACGGTTGATCGCGCTCGGTGTAGGCCGACAGCACCGGCGCCGAGGCGGCGGCATCGATGTCGATTTCCAGCTGCAGCGTGCTGATGACCACCGGGTTGTAGTTCACGTTGCGCGCGCCGCCGGCGACGGTCGGATTCGGGTCGTACGGCATGCCGGTGCCGATCGCGGTGTATTCGCGCTCGACGCGGGTGCTCATGCGGAAGCGCTCGAGCGGGATGGCCAGGATGCCGTTGGCGGCCGCCATCGTGTCGAACTGGTTCATCTTGTCGAGGTCGGCGCCGCTCGGGAAATCACGGATGGTGTTGCCGTTGGCCTTCAGCCGGATCGCTGTCATCTGCGCCAGCGTGATGCCGGCGTACACGACGTAGATGGTCTTGTAGGTGTAGCCGATCTCGAGCCGCAACGAGGCGGTCTGGCCAGCTGCCACCGAGTTGAACGATTGCAGCTTCTGGGAAAGGGGCAGGGTAATCATCTGGCCCATGGGGAGTTCCTCACGAAAAATACGATTTTTGGCTGGAAAACAGCGACTGCGTGGCCGGCAGCTTCTGCAGGACCACGAGCACGGCCAGCGTGATGAGAACGGTGGTGATGGTGCCTTTCATGGCGTCAACACCTCAGCCGGTGATGGCTTTGATCGCCGGCACGCGGCTCGCGATGGCCATGGTGGCCAGGCACACTACGGCAATCACAAGGTACTTTTGCATGTCACTCTCTCCGAAAGTTGATGGTGGCCCTGCCATCCGTGGCCGGGTTGCCATGCAGCGTGTGAGAGTGAGCGGGGAATACAAGCAACCCCGGGGCGTCCCGGTACTGGACCCGGTACCGGCGGCTGGATATCGCACTGCAGCGCGACCCTCTGCCCGTTGCCGGTGCCGGGAATTCAGCGTTTTGGTGGCGCCAGGCGGCCGAACACCAGCTGGTTGAGGCGGTCCTTCTGGACGAAGTGGAAGTCGATGGCCGGGATGTCGATATCGCGCAAGCCGATCTCGCTGATGATGTATTTCCGGTCTTTTTCCAGGCTCGGCGCGAACGTCATCAGGTGATGCAGGTTGCCCAGGATGGTTTTGTCGATCTCCTGCGGGCGCTGCGTCAGAGCCCACACGTGCGCACCGTACTTGCGGATCGTGCGCACCAGCATGCCCCACGCCGGCGGCGCCTTGCCGGCGTTGCTCACGTCGGCGAGTTCATCGACGCAGAGCCAGCACGGCGCCTGGATGCACCAGTGATACGCCAGGCGACAGAATTGATCGAACTGGTTGTACAGCGATTTCTCCCGCAGATTCGGCACGTAGGCGATGCGCGCGTCGCCGGCACTGTTGCGCAGCTGCTGCAGCAGGTCGTGCAAGGTGTCGCACCGAACAAAGCCATCCTCCAGGCAAAACTGCTGCGCCGGATCCCACGCCACCACCCGCGACGGTGCGTCGTGATAGATCCGGCGCAGCATGTACTCGGTCTTGCCGGACCCGCTGCGGCCAATAATTAAATTGAGTGTTCCAGATTCACGCTGCATTGGGCGTCGCCGGCGCTGCAGCAGCAGGCTCTTTTTTGAAGTGCGGCTTCAGCAGGCACCAGGTGGTCGCGACAGCGATCGTTTCGACACCAAACTTTTCCAGGAAGTCAGGGATCCATTTATCGAGCACCGCGCCCCACACCTTCGACAACGATGCCACGGTCTCACCGCTCACCGGCGTGTGCGGCTTGAACGCCGTAATCAGTGCGCCGATCGCGGGCTCCAGCAGCTTGTGCGTTGGGGGCAGCTCGATCGACGGCCGGGAAGTCTCGTTGAGCACTTCGCCTTCGATCGGCTTGCCCAGGCCGGCTTCCAGGTCATCCCAACCCTGGGCGACCTGGCCAGCATCGATGTCGGTGTCATTCATCGTCAGACTCCTTCTTGCTGTCTCGATGCCACCAGTCGTCCAGGTCCCGGTTCGTGCGCATCACGTGGTGCATCAAGCCTCGCCCCGGACCCGGTACTTCAGGGTCCGGGGCTTGGGTCGTGCGCGTTGGGGGGTTATGCTGGTCGGACTCGGTTTTTCCCGAGGAATTTGCAGTTTTTTCAGTTTTAGTTTGTGCCTTCACTTTGGCCGGTACCGGCCGCGGGGCAATGACGATCTCGTCGCGGGAAGGAACCGGTTCGCCGGCGCCAGGCGTGGCCAGGGGAGTAGCCACTTTTGCGGGAATCGTCCCGTCGGCGCCGGCGAACCGGCCCTTGCTCAACACGTACTCGTTCGGGGCAGCAGTGCAGGTCTTGCACACCGGGTAGAAGCGGCCGCGCTTGTCCTTGCGGAACGGCACGTCGGCATGGCACGTCGGGCACTCGACCTGGCCAAGGTCAGCGTTGAGTTGTTTGCGTGGCATCGACCAGCCTGCGTAGTTCGGCCACTTCCGCGGCCAGGTATTCCAGGAGTGCGGCGGTGCGCTGCAGCGCCACCTTGCCGGGGGCCGGCATCAACGGGTAATCGATGACGACCTTCACGTCGCGCTTGAGCGCTTCCACCTGCTGCTGCAGTCCTGCTCGATCGAAATTGCCCATGCTGGCTCCGTCACCAAAGCGCTGAGTTAAATCGATCTGTCAGCGAATTCAACCCCCGGGGCGTGCGCTGGCCCGGACCTTGCTCCACGCACCCTGTCGACTTCTCGGTGCGTCGCGCTCAGTGACCGCCTGGTGCAGCGCTCGATGCGTCGCGCTGGACAAAGAGCCACGGCGCTTGCGCCGGCCTGTTTCGACGGCGCAGCCGGCGCCAATACCCTGTTCGATAAAAATAACCGTAAGGATTTACACCTTGGTGTTGAAAGCATTGTTCCCAACTTAGCGGTTCATAACTTATCGACATCGATGCGCCTCGCTCAGCGCATGGCTGTGGATAAAATCGATTTGAGGCGGTCAGTGTGACGCCGAAGGGGGGGGTAGCACACGTCGCCAGGCTGCACAGGAAGGCGCGGGCTCAAAAAATGAGCCTGGCCCGCGGGGGTTCCCGCGCTCAGCACGACGCGGGGCTCAGGCGAGGCCTGCGTCGATGTCGGGGAGGTCGATCCCTTGCGCTCGCATCAGCCGCGCGCGCTGGATCTCGAGGTGCACTGGCGGGGGATCGCCGTGCTTCCTGCGCCAGGCGAACGCCTGGCGTGGTGACAGCAGTCGTCCGGGGTTGAAGTACTTGGCCAGTGTTTCGCCTGGTGCGTCGTCGTCGCGCTCGACCAGGTGCGATCGCAGATCCTGCACCAGGCGTTTTCCCTTCGCCCACACCGAGCGCCACAAGCGCAGGCCGCCGAGATCGAGGAAGAACTGCTTCGTGAAGGCGATCAGCCGCGGCCGCGAGATCCACTCGCCCGTCGGCAGTTGCTCGCGCATCTGTTTCGATTTTTTGATGTAGCCGGCGTCATCGAGATTCTGCAGCGCGGCATAAACGCGCGCCAGGCTGAGTTCGCCGCGGCTTTGCCACTCCGCCGTGCGCGAGATCCTCGAGGCGATGTACTGCGCGTCGGGCACTTCGAGGAAATGGCCGTTCGTCATCGCGCAGCGACGCGTGTCGGGCTGGAACCAGTGCGCGACGAGGAAGCCGCACACGGCGAACACCGCTTCGATCTGCTCGCTGCGCTTGCGCCGGCCGCTGTCGTTGAGTTTGTCCAGGGCACGCAGTTTGCGCTGCTCGATGTTGCGCACGCCGTGCGCCAGGTACGCGCTGATGACACCGAGCAGCTGCGGGTGCCCGCCCTTGCCGCGACGGACGACGTCCACCGCGCGCAGGCTCGCGCGATCGTGGCCGCAGCGATTGCCAATGTCAGAGGCGGCCATTTCTGTTAGTGGCATCCTGCTGACGCTGCGCCGCCGACGCGCTCATGGCATTGTTGTATTGATCGAGCTCTGCCTGTGTCAGTTGGCGAGGCGGCAACTGCGGCGGTCGCTCGCTCTCATGCTGCAGGGCGTCAATGACTGCTGTGAAATTCGCGGCTTCGTGTAACGTCCCAAGCATGTAGCCGGCGCCGAAGCCGAAGGCCATGCAGATCGCCGCGATCACAAACATGTCCACTACGCCGCCTCGATCGCGACATCGATGCCGATCGGCTTCGGTGCGGCGTAGTCGGCGACGAGCAGCCGGTACTGCGTGAACAGCGCGAGCTGCTCCCAGCGCAGCTTCGCGATGTGCTCGATTCGATTGCGGTAACCGGCGTCGCCGGCGAGACGCACGCGCTCGGCGCGCGATAACAAATCCCAGCGGTGCACCGCCTGCTGTGCATCCAACTCATACGCACGACGGCCGTAATGCAGTGCTGGGCGCGGCATCAGTGCACCACCTGGTCAATGCGTGGCTGCGGCGCTGGCGGCGTTGCAGTGACGCCGATCAGGATGGGCTTGTAGGCCCGGATGAATTGCTCGATGCCGTCGAGCGTGGGTTTCAACTTGCGGTAGGCCAGCCAGCCGAGCGTGACGTAGTACGCGATCGCGCAGAACAGTAGCGCGTTGGTGATGATGAGGAACCAGGCCAGGAGATCCATTACGACACTCCCGTGAACTCGAGGTGCGGGCCCAGCAGCACCGTGCAGGCGATGCTGTACTGATGCGCGATCGATAGGCAGCGGAATTTCTTCGTCGCGAGATCGAGTGCAACGATGTCGTCATTGTCGATGTCGGCCATGAGCGCCAGGGAATGGCGGTTCGCCGGCGACATGCTGTCCCACTCGGCGACCGCGAACGCGAGCAGCACTTTTTGGTTGTGGACCATGGCTTCAGCCCCCGTTCACTGCTGGGTGATCAAACTCCGCCGCATCCGCCATCTGGTGCAGCTTCACCATGTTGATCAGGATTTTTTCGCGGTTCTGCGGCTTGAGTGCCGTGTGTAGACGCGGCAGCTCGCCGGCGTTGACCTTGTCACGCACCGTGCGCTTCGACATGCCGCTGCGACGCGCGAATTCCTCGATCGTGCAAACCGGTGTGTCGATGGAGAAGGGGGATTTCATATGGTAGCCTCGCGGGTTAATGCGCCTCTTGTTGGCGCTAGCCGTACTTTGTACGCCAAACAAAGCACACCGAAGAGCGTACATGCGCTGATTGGTGTGCGTCAAGTGGTCCCGGTGGCGACGATTTTTGAACGAATTAGGCAGATCAGGCAGGCTGAGGGGCTGTCCCAGGACGCCTTTAGCAAGGAAATTGGTATGAATTTCGGGACGTTACGGAACTATGAGCAGGGGCGCCGCGAGTCGATGGCCTCGAACGAGCTGGAAAAGATCACCAAGCACCCCCGGTTCCAGAAGTACGCTTTATGGCTTGTGACTGAGACCACGGCCCCCGGGGCGGGCCAGATATCGCC
>DATJXP010000436.1:0-19124 GCA_035500035.1 Candidatus Acidiferrum sp.
CAGGGTGCTGTACGACAACACCAACACCGGCGGCGCGGTGTCGCGCAGCAAGAACGGCGCGCTGTTTCTGGCGATGCGCGGCCTGCATGCCGGTGTCGAGCAACTGGAGCCGCAGCGCAAACTGTTCGCCACCACCGTCAACGGCGAACCGCTCGACTGCGCCGGCGGCGTCGTCAACGACATCAGTGCCGATGCCAGGGGTGGTGTTTATATCTCGGTCAGCGGCGGCGGCGTGTTCTACGCCGATGCCAAGGGCGTCATCAAGCAATACGGCAAGGACGTGAACGGTGCCAACGGCATCATCCTCAGTCCCGATGAGAAGGTTCTCTACGTCACCAACGGCCCCAAGCTGGTGGCGTTCGATGTGCAAGCCGACGGCGCGTTGATCAATCAGCGCGATCTGGCGCCTTTGACGGGTGGCGGCGATGGTTCGGCCGTGGATCAGCAAGGCAACGTCTATGTCGCCACCGGCGCCGGTGCCGACGTCATCGCACCCGACGGCAAGGTGCTCGGCACCATCCCGGGTCCGAAAGGCCTGCACGGCGTCGCCTTCGGCGGCAAGGACAAGCGCACGCTGTACGGCATCGTGTTCTACGGCGGCTGGGGCACGCCGAGCGCGCGCAATCAGGTGATAGCGTTGCCGGTGTTGAGTCAGGGATATATGGGGCGCGCGAAATAAGATATCAGAGTCACTAGGAGTTTGGTGGGTGCCAATCGCTTGCGCTCCCCGATCACGCATCCGTCGCTCTCGCTCCTCCTTGGCGTGATCGGCTCGCCGCGATTGGCTGCAGCTCAAGGTGCAAGTGACTCTGACACTTTTTTCCACTAAGCCTTCGCTCTACCTCGGCCGCCTGGCACGAACAACGCCTTGCCGTTGTCGTGGAAGAATGCCTGCTGCTGCGCCTGCGTCAAACCACTCGCGGCCATCAGCGCACGTTTGGCGTAAGCCACGTCGTCGACTTCGACGTTGCCGTGGTCGGAGCCCCACATCAGGTGGTCGATGCCGAACACGCTGACCATGTGTTCGATAAAGGGTTTCAGCTCTACCATCGGTTTATTTGCAGCCTTGGCGTTGTCTTCCATTTCCGAGATCAGCAGGCTGGTGAACTTGTAGTGGACGTTCTTGTGGGCAGCCAGCGCTAAGTGTTCCGGCGACAGGCCGAAGCTGGCCGGCAGCAGTTCCGGATGCGGGTAGCCGATGTGATCCATCGCCACCTTCACATTGGGATGACGCTCGGCAAAGTTGGCGATCTTCGTCAGCGAAGCCGGGATGTTGGCGCCGAGCGACATCAGCACGATGGTGAGCCCGAGTTCGTTGGCAGCGGCCCAGGTATCGCTCGCTGCATCCGACGCGAAGGCGACTTCGCCTCGCTCATTCGGTGTACCGCTGAAACGCACGGCAGCGATGCGATTTTCTTTCACCATCTTTTGCAGCGTGGTTGGAGTGGCGGCGTCAGTGGGAGACAGGATCACCACCGGGATGATGCGATCGGGATGGGCTTTGGCGATATCGAGCAAGTAACTGTTGTCGGTGTTGTAAGTGCTGTTGTACTGCACACCGGTGCCCATCTCGACGCCAATCTCATCCCAGAACTGGAACACCACTTTCGGCGTCATCGGCCTAGCCATCGCCTTGGCGATCGTGCGTTCGGCGCCTTTGCGGGCGCCGCTGGCGTTGAACGGATATTTGTCCGGTTGATTGGTGTAGAAGTGGGCGTGGGTGTCGAATAGTTTGAACGGTCGCGCATCGGCTGCGAACAAACTGCCGCTCATCGAGGCTGCGAGACCGGCTGCGCTTGCTGCGAGTAGAGTGCGTCGTTTCATCATTAAGGCATTCCCTGGCGGCTTGGCCCCTGCAGGATGCCAGGCACTTTCAGCTTCACTCTGAACACCGCATCGCAACCAGCGATGTAAAGCGTCTTGCCATCGGCATCGCCGAATGCCACGTTGGTCGAACAAATCTGTTTCTTCGGTTCGGCACCGAGTATCGGCAAGTTTATTGTGCCGAGCAGTTTGCCGGTCGGTGACGTGATGCGAACGATGCCGGGGCCGGCACCGCCGGTGGAATACAGATTGCCTTTGGTATCGACGCGCATGCCATCGCCGATACCAACACCTTCGGTAAACGGTTGCGCCTCGCCGAGCGAGCCGTCGGCGTTGACCGGGTAGCGTTTGATCTTGTTGCCGGCACTGAGATAAAGAAATTTTTCATCCGGCGACAACGTGATGCCATTGGGAATGCCGCCGAGCTGGGTATCGCTCAGCACGCGCGTGGTGGTGCCGTCCTTGATGCGCCAGATGCCGTCCTGCAACGTTTTCAGCGGACTCTTGCCGGCACCGCGCAGGCCGAAGTCGTTGTCGGCCAGATAAATGGTGCCGTCGGATTTGATCGTGATGTCGTTGGGGCCGTTGAAGCGTTTGCCTTCGCCGCCGTCCGACAACACGGTGTGAGTGCCGTTGGCTTCGAGTCGCATCACTTTGCGGTCGTTGTCGGCGCACCAGACGACGCGGCCCTGTGGGTCGACGCCTGAACACGAGGGGCCGATCAGCAGTACATGCGAACGGCCGGCGCGCGTCTGGGCACCGGTGTTGTCGATGTCGTCGCCGGTGTAGCCGGCTTTTTCCATGAACACCGAAACCGTGCCGTCAGCGGTGACCTTGTACAGCACGTTGTCGAGCAGGCCGCCTACCAGCAGGAAGCCGCCTTTGTTATCGCGCACCCACGTGGTGCCTTCGTTGAGGCCGAAGCCACTGGCCACTTGTTCGATGGCGGCGTTGGTGTCGATCACAGCATCGAGAGCCGGGTCTGAGCGAGTGATGCTGGCCGGACGCGGCGCCGGTGCCGGGCCGTCGCCGCGCATCGACGGTGGTTGGGCAAAGACTGGCGTCAGCAGTGCGGATGTCAGCAACCAGCAAATAACATGGCGCAGCGGTTTCATGGATGGCTCCTGCACAGGCGATGGCGTAATCTCGCCGCAAGTGTCGCACGAGGAGGGGATTGCTGTGCAACCAATACCAAAAATCCGCACGTTGATAGTCATCGCGCTGCTGCTGGGATCGTGCTGCTTGCAGGCGCAAACAGCTGCGGCACAAGCGTTCAGCATCACGCGTGCCGATCCCGCGCTCGATGCGCTGATCGCACCCGATGCCAAGCTGACGACGGTGGCGTCCGGCTTCGGCTTCGTCGATACGCCGCTGTGGATACGCGGCCGCAATGGCAACGCGGGTTTCCTGGTGGCCAGCAGCATCATCGACAACGTGCTGTACAAGATTGCTGCCGACGGCAAGGTGTCGGTGTACCTCGACAAGGCCGGCTACAGCGGCAGCGACTTCGAGCATGACGGCAAGTTCGCTTCGATCGGCCGCATGCACGTGGTGCTGATGGGGCCGGGCTGCGCCGCAGTCGATGGCCAAGGCCGTTTGATCTGGTGCGCCGGCCAGGACCGCGCCATCAAACGGCTGGAGCCCGATGGCACGCGTACCGTGCTGACCGACAACTTCGACGGCAAGCGTTTCAACGGTCCCAACGATGTGGCGATCACGGCCGACGGTGCCATCTACTTCACCGATTCCGATGTGGGGCTGCGTGGCGGCATCAACGGTGGTTTGGCACAAATGCCGGATCAGGTGTTTCGCTGGAAGGACGGCAAGGTCACGCTGGTGGTGAGCCGCGATCAACTCGGCGCCGAACCCAACGGCATTGCGTTGTCGCCCGATGGCAAATATTTGTATCTGTCAGCCGGCACCATGGCGCCGGATCCGAAGATCATGCGTTATCCGATCAAGGCCGATGGCAGTGTCGGCCCCGGCGAGTTGTTCACGCACGGCCCCGGCATCGGCGACGGCATGAAGACCGACAAGGCCGGCAACCTGTGGTCGACGCAACCCGTGCCCGGCAGCGTGCGCATCACGTCGCCCACCGGCAAGTTGCTGGGGTTGCTGAATCTGCCGACCTTCGGCGATGCCGAGCCGCGCAAGACCGCGTGCGCGTCGAGCCTGGCCTTCGGCGGCGACGATGCGAAAACGCTGTATATTGCGGCGTGCGAAAAGATTTATTCGATACCGCTGAAGGCGGCGGGAGTTCTGCAAGGAGACTAACGGTGCCCACTTATAAAAAGACACTGACCAACTTCTACACCATCGTCGATACCCAGCGCATGGCGTCCTATGTCGGCCTCGACGGCAAAACCGTGCCGGCCGGCCCCATGACCTATTTCGACATGGGCTACTCGACCGCCGATCTCAATGGCGATGGCCAGAGCGATCTGGTGCTGTCGCTGATCCGGGGCGCCCAATTGACCAACAACCCCGGTTTCGCGCCGACGTTTTTTCTGAACGACGGCAACGGCGGACTGGTCAACGTCAGCAGCCAGGTGCAGGGCGGCGTCACCGTGCTGAAGGCCGGCGACAGCATCGCCGTCGGCAATCTCGATGCCGATCCGCAGTCCGAGGTGGTGATCGTCAGCGATGGCTTGCGCGAACTGCGCACCGGCGACGTGGTGTCGTTCTACGATTCGACCGCCAACGGTCTCGTCAATCTGAGCAGCACGTTGCCGTCGTTTTCCCCCACCAATAACCCGACGTCGGGAACGCCAAACGATCCTCATGCATTGATTGGCGACCAGGCCCTCATCGGCGATCTCAATGGCGATGGTCTCAACGATGTGCTCATCACCACGGCCAGTGCGCCCGACAATCCGCAACCGGCCGTCATGCTGATCAACAACGGCAACGACACCTTTACTGTCCACGCCGATGCGGGACTCACCGCTTTTTCACGCCTGCATTGGGGTTCCGGCGGGCCGCTGGATTTCTGGTACAACACCAGCCTGATCGATGCCAACGGCGACGGCGTCAAAGACATCTTCGTCGGCCTCGAGGATAACCAGGGGGTGCGCTCGAACTTCATCGCCCTCAACGACGGCCACGGCAATTTCTCGCAAAGCAACGTGATCCCGCTGCCGGCGCCGCTATACGGTACCAACAATACCCAGACCAGGGGTTCGGCGGTGGCCGACTTCAATGGCGACGGCCGGCCGGACCTGGTGCTGGCCGAAACCCAGCGATCGCCGTTTCTGGCCGGCCGCGCCATCCAGTTGCTGTACAACACCGGCAACGGGTTTACCGACGAGTCGGCGCGCATCAAGTTCGTCAATCCACGGCCCGACGGCACCCAGACCTATACCAACTCCGATCAGATAACCGTGCTCGATTTCAACGGTGACGGATTCCCCGATATTTTTGAACGCGGCTCGCAGACGCCGTCGCCAGCCCCCGGCCAGCCGGCGACGATCAACTTTTCAATCCTGTTGAACGACGGCAAGGGCAACTTCCAGGAAATGCCGCGTTCGGAATTTTCTTCGCTCGCCTATCTGCAGGACCCGATTTCGGCCGGCGTGGTGCCGATGCCGATCGACATCAACAAGGATGGCATCATCGATTTCGTCGTGGCCGACAGCACTGACGATGGCACCAAGCTGACGATAAATTTTTCCGTCTATGAAGGCACCACCGCGTATTCCACCGGCCCCAATGGCATCAATCCCGCCACCTTGGGCGCGCCGGGATTCAACGAGCAGTATTACCTGAACACGCATCCCGACGTGGCCAGGATGGTGGCGGCCGGCCAAGTGGCTTCGGGGCTCGCTTACTGGCTGCAACACCGTGACGTACCGCTCGAGCAAACGCATGCGCCAGCCGTCAACATAACCGGCACCGCCGGCAACGACTCCATCGATCTGTGGGGCGGCAAGGCCACCGGTGGCGCCGGCAATGACACCATCACCGCGCTGGGCAGCGCGACGACGACCGCGGTCTATGCCGGCAATCGCGCCAACTTCACGCTGACCAAAACTTCCAACGGATTCACGGTGGCCGACAAGACCGGCGCCGAGGGCAACGACACGCTGGTCGGTATTTCGCGTGTGCAATTTGCCGACCAGAAAATCGCGCTCGACCTCGGTGGCAACGCCGGCAAGGTCGCCAAGTTGCTGGGCGCCGTGTTCGGCGTGTCGGCGTTGACCAACAAGACCTACGTCGGCATCGGCTTGTCGTATCTCGACGGCGGCACCAGTTACGAAGCGCTGGCACAGCTGGCAATGAATGCCGCGGGCGCCACCACGCCGGAGAAAGTCGTCAATCTGCTGTGGGCCAATGTGTTGGGCGGCACGCCGACGCAGGCGCAGGCGCAACACTACATCGATGCGCTCAATGGCGGCATGACGGTGGGACAACTGACGACGCTGGCGGCCGATACGTCGTACAACACGACGAACATCAATCTCGTTGGGCTGGCCTCGACCGGGTTGCAGTACGTGTAGCGGCGATCACGCAGCCCGCGCGTCTCAGGCGAGACCGAGCACCTTGGCCGCGTTGTCCTTCATGATCAGCGGCAGCACTTCTTCCTTGAAGCCGACTTCCTTCGCCTGCTCGAGCCAGGCTTCCGGTTTGATCAGCGGGAAGTCGGAACCGAACAGCATCTTCTTCTTCAGCATGCTGTTGGCGTAGTGCACGACCTGTTTCGGGAAGTACTTCGGCATCCAGCCGGAAAGATCGATGAATACGTTGTTCTTGTGCAATGCCATCGACAGGCTTTCGTCGGTCCACGGCCATGACGGATGTGCGAGGATCACTTTCATGTCGGGGAAAGTGGCAGCGACTTCATCGACCAGGATCGGCTGGCCCCATTTCAGTTTGACGCCACCACCACCCGGCATGCCAGTGCCCATGCCGCTGTGGCCGGTGTGGAAAATCGCCGGCAATTTGTAGTGGTTGATCACTTCGTAGATCGGCCACGCCATGCGATCGGCCGGATCGCAGTTCTGCATGATGTGGTGGAACTTGAAACCTTTGACCCCGTAGTTCTCGATCAGGTCGCGCGCTTCGCGCGCGCCGAGCTTGCCCTTGTGCGGATCGATCGAGGCGAACGGAATCACGATGTCCTTGTGCTCGGCCGCGAGTTCGGCGATC
Organism: Candidatus Acidiferrum sp.; assembly: GCA_035500035.1. GTDB lineage: Bacteria > Pseudomonadota > Gammaproteobacteria > Pseudomonadales > Pseudohongiellaceae > CAILUG01. The sequence continues at coordinate 6,970 of DATJXP010000436.1, forward strand.
TCGTAGTTGCTGACGCGCTTGGCGCCGAGCGCCGCTTCGCAATCGACGGTGAACAGGCAGAACGCGATGCTGCGTTCGCGGTAGAAGGCGATGGTTTCCGGAATGGTCGGTCGCCGGCGCTCGCTCTTGAAGTAGGCGCTGGCGGCATCGAAGAACACCGACATTACCGGGTCTTCGGGATCGTGGCAGGAGATTTCAGCGTGAACGTGGACGTCGATGGCTTTGATTTTTTCCAGGGCTATGGTCATTGGCGGTCCAAGGGTGACTGTAACGGGGCGGATTGTATGTCATTCAGCCGTCAAGAGCTTGCCAGTACGCGCTGGATCACCTGAGTCAGTTGGGCGGGATCGATGGGCTTGGGAATAAATCCCGAAGGCAGGCTGCCGGCCAGCCGCGAATCGATTTCCTGCTGGTTGTAGCCACTCATCAGAATGACCTTTGCCTGCGGATCCAACTGGCGCAGTCGGCGAAAGGCCTCGTCGCCGCCCATTTGCGGCATCGTCAGGTCGAGCAACACCAGCGACCACGCGGCGGGATTCGCCTGATAGCGGGCGAGCGCCTCCACGCCGTTGGCGACGGTTTCGGTGGTGAATCCCATGTGCTGCAGGATGCGGGAGGTGACGTCGCGCACGCTCTCTTCGTCGTCGGCGATCAGCACGTGTCCGTGACCGCGCCAGCCGGTGCCTGCGGGCGCGGATTCCGCCACGGCCGTCGCCACGATCTGCCGGGCGCTCGGCAACAACAGCCGAAAGGTGGTGCCGCGGCCCGGTACCGACAGCACTTCGATGCCGCCCTTGTGGCCGCGCACGATGCCTTGTACTGCCGCCAGCCCGAGTCCGCGGCCGGTGAACTTGGTGGTGAAGAACGGCTCGAAGATGCGCTTCAGCACGTCGGGCGGCATGCCGCTGCCGGTGTCGGCGACTTCGAGCATGATGTATTCGCCTGCCGCCAGCGGTTCGCCTTGGTGCAGGCCGGCCAGGTATTGCGAGTCCGCCTGTACTACCGAGGTGGTCAGGCTGACGACGCCGGGCGTGGTGCCGATGGCCTCCGACGCGTTGATCACCAGGTTCATGACGACTTGCCGCAACTGGGTTTCGTCGGCTTCCACCGGCGGCAATTCCGGTGCCAGCAGGTAGTGGATCGTGCAATGCCGGCTGGCGGCGACGCCGAGCAGGTTTACCGTGTCTTCGATCAATTGGTTGATCTGCACCGGCTTGACGATGAAGCGGCCCTTGCCGGAGTAATCCAGCATCTGCTTGCACAGGTCGGCCGCACGTTGCGCCGCGCGTTCGATCTGGGCGACGGTTTTCAGCGCCGGCGAATGCGCCGGCAACTCGTAGTGCAGCAGCGAGGCATTGCCGAGCACGCCGGTAAGAATGTTGTTGAAGTCGTGGGCGATGCCGCCGGCCAGCACGCCGAGCGATTCCAGCTTGGCGGTTTCGGCCAGTTTGAGTTCGATACGCAGGCGTTCTTCGTTGGCCGCCTTCAGCTCGTTTTCCATGCGTTTGCGGTCGCTGAGGTCCTGGATGACGCCGCCGATGTATTCGCCGGTGTCGAGCTTGAGGTAACCGGCCGACACCTGCACCGGAACTTCCTCGCCCGACACGCGGCGGTGCACGGTCTCGACCTGCATCTTGTTGCCGGCTTTGACGAACTCCCACAACGCCTGCAGGCGTTCCGGCGACGAGGTGGAATCGACATCGCTCACGCGTTTGGACAGCATTTCGCTTTCGCTGAGCCCGTAATGGTTCAGCGTGGCGATGTTGGCGTAGTGGAAGCGGAAGTCGTCGTGCGGCGACAGCAGATACACCGGATCGTGCAGCGTCTGCAGCAGCGTCTTGTACTGCTGCAGTTCGAGCTCGGCCGATTTGCGCGTGGTGATGTCGGCAATGAAGCCGTGCCACAAGGTCGAGCCGTCGGCCAGTCGTTCGGGCACGGCCTGGCCGTGCAGCCAGCGCACGCTGCCATCGGCGAACTTGACGCGGTAGTCGAGGCTCCACAATGTCAGCGTATCCGCCGAGTGACGAATGCTGGCGATGACCATGGCGTAATCGTCGGGATGCTTGAGGGCGAACACGCATGACGCATCGGAGGCGACGTCCTGCGGCGCCACATGATAGATGTCGCGGATGCCTTCGCTGGCGTAGGGAAAGCAGGAAGTGCCATCCGGGCGCAACTGGAACTGGAACAGCATGCCGGGGGCCTGGGTCGCCAGTTTGCGCAGGCGTTCGTCGCGTTCGCGCAGCGTGGCCTGCGCGGTCTTCTGCGCGGTGATGTCGTGCAGCACGCCGAGATAACCGATGATGACGCCGGCGGTGTCGCGCAGGCAGGTGACGGACAGCACCACCGGAAAACGGGAGCCGTCCTTGCGGATCAGCGTCCACTCGTTTTCGTCGGCGACGCCGGTCAGGCGCGCCTTGGCGACGAAGACCTCGAAACCGGACTCCACCTGCTGCCCGAGTTCGCGGGTCAGCTCGGTGGCCCGCGCCGCCATTTCCGTCGCATCGTGCCAGCTGGCCGGCGTCCGTTTGCCGACGATTTCCACTGCCTGGTAACCGAGCGCGCGCTCGGCGGCGGCGTTGAAGGTGGTGACGATGCCCTGCGTGTCGGTGGAGATGATCAAGTAATTGGGCGCTGCAAGAATGGAGGCGTAGTAGAGATTGCTGAGTCCGCTGGAAGCCTCATCTTCGGTGCCGGTGCCCGGCGGTGGGACGGAGGTGGAAGAAGATTTCATCTGTTGCCGGTACTGTGGTCATGACACTGTCTCCAAGTCCATCTTGGCTCCCGTCCTCTCGATGCGGCAGTAAAACATCGCACTGCGGTGCCGAGAATACGGGATTCGTAATGTTTCCGCTTGTCGATGCGCAAGTTTTTGGCATATTTACCGGCCGGAATGTTTGATCTCTAATGCGGTGGACGCCGGTTTGCCGGCGTAGCTATTTGTGTAGCTATTTATGTAGCTATTTATGTAGTGGAGGAAGTTGCGTGCGTTTACCCCCAATGTTGTCGCTGGCCACTCTGGTCGTTGCATCCGCGGCGTCGGCTCATCATTCGCCCGCCATGTTCGACATGGCGAAGCGGATCGAGGTGAAGGGCACCGTGCGGGAATTCCAGTGGACCAATCCGCACAGCTACATTCAATTGCTCGTCAAGGACGATGCCGGCAAGGAAACGGAATGGAGCCTGGAAATGGCCGCGCCCACCTATCTTTACAATCAGGGCTGGCGCCCCTCTACCCTGAAGCCGGGGCAAACGGTGACGGTGACGATTTCGCCGCTGTTGAGCGGCGTGCACGGCGGACTGGTGTGGGACGTCACCACGCCCGACGGCCGCAAGCTGGGCGGCAGCAAACCATGAAGACGCTGCAAACGGCAGTTCCGCTATTGCTGCTGGTGGTGTTGGCGGCGTGCAGCAAATCCGATCCGCGCACCGCAGCCTTCGCCAAACTGCCGGACTGGCGCGGCATCTGGATCGAAGAAAATTCGACGGCGGGCATCTCCGGTTTCAACGCCGATTTCGGCAAGCCCGATGCCAAGCCGCGGGCGCTGCTCGATCCGTCGGCGGCGTGGACCGACGAAGGCCGCAGGCGCATGGCGGCGATGTTCGCCACCCAGGCCAATCGCAAGTCGCAGGGCTGGGGTTATCCGATGATGATGACGAGCCCGGCGCCGCTGCAGTTCCTGGTCACGCCGGAAGAAACGCTGATCGTCAACATCTACCAGGAAGTCCGTCACGTTTACACCGATGGTCGCGATCATCCAAAAGAAGAAGACCGCTGGCTGACGACGTGGGGCGATTCGGTTGGGCACTGGGACGGCGATACGCTGGTGATCGACACCGTGTCGGTGCGCGAGCCGATCAAGTTTTTCCAGATGGTGCCGCCGTTCTCCGATCAGGCGCATTACGTCGAACGGCTGCGCAAGACCGGCCCTGATCGCATCGAAACCGAGATCACCGTCGAGGATCCCGTCACGCTGGCGAAACCGCTGGTGGCGAAGGCGGTCTATGTACGCACGCCCAACCTCGATCGCCTCGTACACGATGCCTTCGTCAACGACCGCGACGAGATCGATGGCGGCGCCATCACCATCGCGCCGCCGAAAGAGTAGTGCAGCCTGCCCGCGCTTGGCGGATTTCCGTAAAAAGCTGTCGAACTTTCGCCAGCACGCCAGTGCTAGCATGTTTGCACGCTCGAGGGAGGGTGGGTCCATGGCCAATACGGTAGTGCATTTCGAAATCTTTGCGTCCGATGTCGCGAAGGCGCGCAAGTTCTACGAGCAGGTGTTCGGCTGGCGGTTCGAAGCCGGCGGGCCGCCTGACATGTACCACATTCATCTTGGCATCGATGGCGATCCAGGCTTGCGCATGGGCCTGATCGCCAAGCGCACGCGCCAGGTGGGCGCACCTGAACTGTCACCCAATGCCTTCCGCTGCACGATCAGCGTACGTTCGATCGAGGAAACGACGAAGGCAGTGCAAGCGGCCGGTGGCAGCTTGCGCTCGCCGGTGGTGGATATTCCGCACGTCGGCAAGGTGTGCGAGATCGCCGACACCGATAACAACATCTCCTGCATCATGCAGTACGCCAGCGGCCATCCGATGGAGGCGAAGTAACCGCATGAACGCGGTTTCGCCGATTCCGCTCGACGAACTGCGCGCCTTCGTCGAAGGTTATCCGCAGGGCGGCCGCGTGCCGCGCCACTCGCACGAGCTGGACCAGCTGGCGCTGATCACGCAGTCGGCCGCCATCATCGAAACCGACAGCGTTTACGTGGTGCATCCGTTGCTGAAGGCATTGTGGTTGCCGGCCGGCGTCGAACATTCGGTGTATTCGCCGAAGCCGTTCGTGCTGCATTCGCTGTATTTTCCGGCCAATTCGCTGCTGCGCCACACGCAACCGCAGGTGCTCGGGCTCGACAATCTTGCGCGCGAGCTGGTGCTGTTTCTGTGCGATGCGCCACGGCCGTCGCAGCGCGACGCGAGGCATGCGCAGGCGTTGGCCTTGTTGCAATCTTTGCTGCCGGCGGCCAAGGCGGAGTCGTTCTCGCTGCCGCGCCCGGCCAGCGCCCGCGCGCGCAAACTCGCCGATCATTTCACCGCGCATCCGCAAGACGGCCGCGCGCTCGACATCGTGACGATGGAAATCGGCGGCGCCAGCCTGCGCACGTTCGAGCGTTTGTTCGTCGATGAAACCGGCCAGAGCCTGGCCGCATGGCGGCGGCAGAGTCGCATGCTGGCGTCGCTGTCGCTGCTGGCCGAAGGCAGAAGCGTCAATGAAGTCGCAAGAGCGGTGGGTTACGACAGCGTCGCCGCCTTCAGTGCCGCGTTCAAACAGTGCTTCGGCGTGCCGCCTTCCGACCATCAGGGTTGAATCGGTATAGCCGCTTTACGGTATAGTGCCGGCTCTTCCACTGTCGGCACTGCGCATGTCCCTGCACAAGCATCGCTCCCGCACCATCACCGACGGCCGTTCGCGGCTGCCGCAACGCGCGTTCCTGCGCGCCACCGGTTTCGACGATGCCGCCATGGCCAAGTCCATCGTCGGCATCGTCACCACGCAGGGCGAGAACACGCCGTGTTCGATGAACCTGACGCCGCAGGCCGATCAGGCGCGACTCGGTGTCGCCGCCGGCGGCGGCATGCCGGTGTGCTTCACCACGGTGTCGGTGTCCGATGGCGTGTCGATGAACCATGCCGGCATGCACATGAGCCTGCCGTCGCGCGAATTGATCGCCGACAGCGTGGAGATGGTGGTGCGCGGCCATGCGTACGACGCATTGATCGCCTATGGCGGCTGCGACAAGACACTGCCGGCACTGATGATGGCGCTGCTGCGGCTCAACGTACCGGGTGCCTTCATTTACGGCGGCTCGGCGTTGCCGGGCGTGCTCGACGGCAAGCAGCTGAGCGTGCTCGACGCCAACGAAGTGCTGGGTCAACCGACGCAGGCTGGTGAAGAGTCGCGCCTGATCGCGGTGGAAAAATCCTGCCTGCCCACCGCCGGTGCCTGTGCCGGCCAATACACCGCCAACACCATGGGCATGGTGGGCGAAGCGCTGGGTCTGAGCCCGCTCGGTTCGTCGATGATTCCCTCGGTTTATGCCGAACGATTGCACGTGGCGCGGCAAACCGGAGAACTGGTGATGCGCGTGCTGCAACACGGCGGGCCGTTGCCGCGCGACATCGTTACCCGCGCCGCGCTCGAGAACGCCTGCGCCGCCGTTGCCGCCACCGGCGGTTCCACCAATGCCGCGCTACACATTCCCGCCATCGCGCACGAGGCCGGCATCCGTTTTACGCTGGACGATGTCGCCGCCGTGTTCAGGCGCACGCCGTTGATCGGCAACCTCCAACCGGGCGGCAAGCATCTGGCCAAGCAACTGTACGAAGCCGGCGGCGTGCCGGTGGTATTGAAGGCGCTGCTCGACGGCGGTTGCCTCGACGGTTCGGTGCTGACGCTCGATGGCCGCACGTTGAAAGCAGCCTTGAAGGATGTGCGTGCACCTGACGGCGACGTGGTGCGGCCGGTGGCGCAGGCGATCAGTACCACCGGCGGCCTGACTGTGCTGAAGGGCAACCTGTGTCCTGAAGGTGCGTTGATCAAGACTGCCGGGCTGAAGTCGTTGCAACTGCGCGGGCCGGCCCGCGTGTTCGACAGCGAAGAAGCCTGCATGGCAGCCGTGGTGAAACGCGATTACCGCGCCGGCGACGTGCTGGTGATCCGCAACGAAGGCCCACGCGGCGGCCCCGGCATGCGTGAGATGCTGGCGGTGACGTCGCGTATCTACGGTCATGGCATGGGCGAACAGGTGGCGCTGGTCACCGATGGCCGCTTCTCCGGCGTCACCCGTGGCATGTGCATCGGCTACGTCGGGCCGGAAGCGGCGCTCGGCGGACCGCTGGCGCTGGTGCGCGACGGCGACATCATCGCCATCGATGCCGCCGCCGGCACGCTGCAGGTGGAACTGCCGGACGCGGAACTCGCCAAGCGCAGTGCCGCCTGGCAGCCACTGGCGAAACCGTTGGCCGGCGTACTGCAGAAATACGCCGCCAGTGTCGGCCCGGCCTGGCTGGGCGCGGTGACGCATGCCGGCAACCTGCAGTGGCCCTACGACCAGGATCGCGAAGACTGAGCAACCTTGCATGAGCAACCATGAACTCCTTGCCGCCGGTTTCATTCCCGGCGATGCGCAAGCCACGCTGCTGCAGCGCTACACCATCCTCGATTACTACAACGCCGCCGACAAGGCGGCACTGCTGGCGCAGGCTGCGCGTGTGCGCTGTCTCGTCGCCACCTCGCACGCGCCGATCGATGCCGCGTTGCTCGACAGCTTGCCCGCGCTGGAACAGGTGTCGATCTACGGCATGGGTTACGAACGGCTCGACGTGGCGCCGCTGCGCCGGCGCGGCATCCGGTTGACCAATACGCCGGACGTGAACGTGAGCGACGTGGCCGACCTGGGCATGGCCATGATCCTTGCCACGGTTAGGCGCATGACGCTGGCCGACCGTTTCGTGCGCGAGGGGCGTACCGCGCGCGAAAGCCTGCTGTTCGCGCATTCGGTGCGCGGCATGACGCTGGGCATCGCCGGCCTCGGCCGTATCGGCCGCGAGGTAGCGCGCCGCGCCGAAGCGTTCGGCATGGATGTGATCTACCACAACCGCCACCTGCGCAACGACGTGCCATACCGCTACGTCGGTTCGCTGCGCGAGCTGGCCGGTGAAGCCGACGTCTTGCTGCTGTCGACGCCGGGCGGCGCCGGCACGCAGCGCATGGTCAATGCCGACATCCTGCGCGCGCTCGGCAGCGAGGGCACGCTGATCAATATCGGTCGCGGTACGCTGGTGGACGAAGCCGCGCTGGTGGCAGCGTTGCAGGACGGCACCATCGCCGCCGCCGGCCTCGACGTGTTCGAAGACATGGCGCGGCCGCACCCGGGCCTGCTGGAACTCGACAACGTCGTGCTGTCGCCGCATCGTGGCAGCGCCACGTTCGAGGCGCGCGGCGCGATGGCGCGACTGTTCGTTGCCAATGTCGATGCGTTTTTCCGCGGCGAGACGCCGCCGAGCGTGGTCACGCTTTGAGCACGGAGCCTCTGGCTTGCGGCCAATGCTCTCGGGTAGGCTAGCGCTGCAAGCACGTCATGGTGCATTGCCACAGAAGAACACAAGCCACACGAGGGGAATCGCATGCGTAAACACCATTGGTCCGCCATCCTGTTGCTTGCCGGCAGCACCTTTGCGGCCGAGCCCCAGACACCTGTCATCGCACCTCCGGTGCCGGCGCCCGATCAACTCGCGCTGCTGAAAAGCAGCGATCCGAAACTCGCGCGCAACAAGCAGTTCGTGTATGACTTCTGGCGCATCGTTTACGAAGGCGGCCATATGGAACGCGCGCCGGAATTCATGACCGAGCGCTATTTGCAGCACAATCCCAACGTCGGTTCGGGGCGTGACCTGTTCGTCAAGACCATCGGTGCGGCGCGGCCGCCGCGCGAGGTCAAACCGGTTTCGACTTTCCCTATCATCAATATCGTCGCCGAAGGCAACATGGTGGTGGTGATGTGGGCGCGCAAGGTGCGCGACCGCGTGCATACGGAACAGACCTACGAGATGACCTGGTTCGACACCTTCCGCCTCGACGACAAGACCGGCAAGATCGACGAGCACTGGGATTCGTCCGAACGCTGGGATGCCAGCGGCAAACCGCCAGGTGCGGAATTTTTCCCCTGAAAAAAATCACTGAAAGGAGGCAGTCAACATGAACAACAATACACTTATCACCAGCTCGCTCGCTGTAGTGCTCGGTCTTGGCAGCATTTGGCTATACGTGCAGAAAAGCGGCATCGAAGCCGATCTTGCCGCATCGCAGGCGTCGCACGACAAGCTGCTGAAGGATGATCAGGAAGAATTCGATCGCCTGAACAAGAACATCGCCCGCCTCGAGCGCGAGTTGAGCGACGCTCAGAGCCGGGCCAACCTGTCGAAGGCGGAAGCGCTTGGTAATGAACCCGCTGGCGGGCAGCAGAACAAACCGCAAGCAGCCGCGGCGTCCGGCACGCCATTGCAGAATTTCGTGCGGCAGCGGCTGAATACGCCCGAGATGCAAAACACGTTGGCGCAGTTGGGCTACTCGCAACGCTATGGCAATTTCATCAGCACGCTCAAGCTGCCGCCGGACAAGGAACAGGCACTCAAGCAACGCATCATGGACATCATCGGCAAGCAGCTGGCGTTGCAGCAGCGCGTGGCCAGCGGCGAAATCACCCGCGAACAGGCGACTTCGGCAGCTGCAGAAAGTGAAAAGGAAATCACCGCCGCGATGGCCGACTATCTCAGCGCCGACCAGATGGATGCGTTCAAAGCCTACGATGCCGGCCGTCAGACCAGGGCCATTTCGCAGGTACAGAACACGTTCTCGATGCAGTTGGCGACGCAGGCGCCGGGCTTGACCGAACAGAACCGCTCCATCGTGGCAGCGGCGATAGCGACGGCGATGACATCCAATGCCGCCAATGCGGGGCGCAACGGACAAACCGGCACCCAGAACATCCTGGGCCGCTCGTTCGAACAGGCCGAGCAGTCGTTGCAGGGCAAGCTGGACGATGATCAGATGCAGATCGCCCGCGATTTCCTGCGTCAGCAGTCGAAGTTGATCAACGCGCTGACGCAGTAGCGGCAGTCAACGCTGACTGTCGTCGAACGCGATCTTCGCCAGTTCGGCGTAATAGGCATTGGTGCGCAGCAGTTCGTAATGGGTGCCGCTGGCCAGCACTTCGCCGTTGCGCATCACGTACAGGCAATCGGCATCGACCACGGTTGACAGCCGATGCGCGATGACGAGGCAGGTGCGGTTCTGCCGCAGGTTTTTCAGCGCGGCCTGGATCAGCTTCTCGCTCTTGTTGTCCACCGCCGACGTCGCTTCGTCCAGCAGCAGAATCGGTGCGTTCTTCAGAAACGCGCGGGCGATCGCCAGTCGTTGGCGTTCGCCGCCGCTCAGGGCCGAGCCGCGTTCGCCCACCGGCGTATCGAGACCTTGCGGCAGTCGCTTGACGAACTCGCCGGCACTGGCGAGCGCGAGTGCTTGCCACAGTTCTTCATCACTGGCACCGGGTTTGCCGAGCTTGAGATTGTCGCGGATGCTGGTGGCAAACATGAAGGAATCCTGCGTCACGTACGCCATCGCCTGCCGCAGATGCCGTTTGGAATAGGCCGCGAGCGGTTGGCCGTCGAGCAGGATGGCGCCGGCATTCGCCGCATAAAACGCCGTCAGCAACTGGAAGATCGTGCTCTTGCCGCTGCCGCTGGCACCGACCAGCGCCACGGTCTGGCACGGCTTCACCGTCAGGTCGATGTTGTTGAGCACCAGCCGATCCGGCTTGTAGCCGAAGCTGACGCCGCGCAATTCGAACTCGCCGGCGATGGTGCGTGCTTCATCGCCGGTTTCCAGGTCTTCCTCGTCGGCATCGTCGAGCACGGCGAACACGCGTGTCGCCGAGGCCAGCCCTGTCACCATCATCTGGTTGACGCCATGCAGCCGCGCGATCGGTTCGTACAGCATGTTGACCAGCAACACGAACGCCAGCAGTTGGCCGGCGCTGAGCGGATGCGCGGCATTGCCGGCGATGGCCCACGACGCGCCGATCACCACCACCAGCGCCTGGCCGACCTTGCCGAGCAGGCTCATCAACGGCGAATACAGTGCCGCTGCCGCCATCAAACGCTTCTGCACTTTCTGCAGGTTGCGGCTGGTGCGATTGAATCGTTGTTGTTGTGCTTCTTCGTAAGTGAAGCTCTTCAGCTGGCGGATGCCGGCGATGGTGTCGAACAACAACGAGTGCATGCGGCCGGTGGCGACGCGCGCCTGGGTTTCGCGCGGTGCCAGCAAGCGCGCGTAGATCCAGCCGCCGGCGGCGATGAACGGCGTCGGGATCAACACGATCCACGTCAGCGCCGTGTTGGTATGGAACATCACGACGATGGCCATGACGATCTGCAACAGCGCCGTCATGCCTTGCTCGATGCCTTCGAGAATCACGCGCTGCGCTGCCGGCACGTCCTCGGCCATGCGCGTCAGCAGGTCGCCGGTGCTTTGCCGGTCGAACCAGTTGAGTTGCATGCGGGCGATCTTGCGGTGCAACTGGCCGCGCAGGTCGAAGATCATCGTTTGTTCGAAAGTGCTGTTGACGCGGGTGCGGAAGTAGAACAACAGCTCGATGGCGGCAAAGGCGCCGAACATCAGCAACGCCGCCGGCAACACCTGGTCGAGCCGCTGGTTGGGAATGATGTCGTCGAAGAAGCGTTGGGTGATGTTGGGAAACACCGGCATCAGCAGCGTGCCGGCGATGGCGAGCGAAACTTGCAGCAACGCCAGCCGCCAGTGCTTGAGTGCGAAGGAAATCAGGCGCCCGCCTGGAGTGGCGGTGCTGGAAGTGACGGAGTCCATCATGGAGTCGCCTTGGCGGATGACATCGGCAGGGCACGACTATACCGCGTGTGGATCAATCGTGCCTGCCGCCGGCAAAGTGCAACACCATGAACTGTGGTGCCGGCGAGTGCGCGCCGAAGTCGTGTGTCCGTTCGACGCAGCGCAAGCCCGCGCGTTCGGCACTCGCCACCAGCTCGGCCTCGGTCCACGGCCGGATCAGGTCGCAGGTGGTCCAGCTGCGTTCGATGCTGCCGTCGTCGTGCAGCAGCGTGTAGCGGCGTTCGATGCGGTTGCACGGGCCTTCGGCGCTTATGCGCTTTTCCCGCTGCAGCGTCAGCGCGCCGTGCGGGCGGCGATAGTCGAGCCGGAAATCGCCGAACGCGACCACGTTGCGCGGGATGAAAGTGTCGAGTGCCAGCAGGCCTTCCGGCAGCAGCGCCTGCCTGATGCGGATAAGGCAGGCAGTCAGTTCTGCCGGGGCCGTAAGGTAGGTCATCACCGAATACGGGCACAGCACGGTAGTGAACTGGCGGGAGACGGCGAAATCGGTGAGGGTGCCGAGCCGCACCATTGGCGCCAGTCGCTGCGACAACGCCTCGCGCTGCAATTGCCGCAACATGCCGGGCGATTGATCGATGCCTTCGATGTCGATACCGCTGGCCAGCAACGGCAGCAAGATGCGCCCGCTGCCGCAGCCCAATTCCAGCACGGCGCCACCGCGCTGCAG
>DATJXP010000437.1:0-13230 GCA_035500035.1 Candidatus Acidiferrum sp.
TCCCGAACCGAGGCCGGCTTGCGTGTAATTCGGTGGAGCCTCCGGTATCATGCCCGCCATCGTTCAAGCAGGTTAATGCGCCCGTAGCTCAGCTGGATAGAGCGTTGCCCTCCGGAGGCAAAGGTCAGAGGTTCGAATCCCCTCGGGCGCGCCAAAACAAAAAGATCGGGGCGCCTCTGCCCCGATCAGACTCAAGCCGACAACCGCTCCTTGCCCGCCAGTCGTGACTCGACCTCGTTGGCCAGATCGAGCGCGCATCGCGAGACTATGTCCTCCGGTTCCTGCGGAATCTTCATGACAATGGTATGCGGCAACCGGTGCCACCAGATTCTGTCCTGCGGGCCGGCATCGAAACGGCCGATGACGTTGCTGTCGATCCCGAACGTTTTCTTGACCACAAGGTCAGGAACCTCGAGTTCGAATTGCCGTTTGAAGTGATGCAATGCGGCGTCGATGAGCCAGTCCTCCGCGAGGCAAATGGCGTGGCCCGGCCATTTTTCGGATGAAGGAGTGGCGTGATTGCCGACTACGAAGTTGCCGGTGGAGCTCACGTACCAGACTTCGCATGCGACGACGGTGCTCTCAATACCGAAGTATTTCAACGCCTGCTGGCTGATCTGCGAAGTAAGCGCGCAATACGTGCGATATTTTTCCGGCACTACGTCATAGAACGCATTGCCGAGCGCGAGAAAAATTTCCTCATGAGAAACTGCTGGCATATCCATATCCATTCGTGCATCAAGTTTGAATTCCGACAGATTTGATAATAAAAAAATATTCCGGAAATTGAAATGGCTCGCAAAATTTTCCCATTGCGGCGACAGCGAAGGCCACCGCCGCGCATCGAAGCAATGAAGTCCTCAATTAAAGTGGGACAATAGCTACCTGCGGATTCTTTCGCTGATAACGCAGCAAGTACGATGCGGGTTTACAGGATGAAAAAAGATGTGTCGTAACAGTGCGCGCCGCACCATGTGGAGCCATTGCAGGCCCGGTTGCCGTCGGCGCCGACTGCCATTCCCCTGATTTCCCTGTAGGATTGCGGCTTTGGAAGCCCGTTTTGGCCGGTCGCCGGGACGAGCGTGCCGGATTCCGCAGGATCGTCATCGATGCAACAACACCCCGAGCAAACCTTCGCGCTTTCGTGTGTCGTGCCCGCCTACAACGAGGCCGGCAACCTCGAGCGAGTGCTGGCCGACATCCATGGCGCCTTGTCGGCGCTGACGGACCGGTTCGAGATCATCCTCGTCAACGACGGCAGCCGCGACGATACCGCCAGGGTGGCGCGACAACTGGCCGCCGGTTGCCCGCAGCTGGTGGTGATCGATCTGTCGCGCAATTTCGGCAAGGAGGCGGCGATTTCGGCCGGACTCGATTGCGCACTCGGCGATGCCGTGATCCTGATGGATGGCGACGGCCAGCATCCGGTCACCCTGTTGCCGGCGATGGTGGAAAAATGGCGCAGCGGACTCGACATCGTCTATGCCGTGCGCAAAACCCGCACCGACCAGTCGGCGCTGTACTCGCTCGGCACCCGCATCTTCTATCAGTTGGTCAACTACAACAGCCGCTTCCACATCCCGCCCGATGCCGGCGATTTTCGCCTGATGGATCGCAAGGTGGTGTCGGCGCTGGCGCATCTGCCGGAGCGCAACCGTTTCATGAAGGGCTTGTATTCGTGGGTGGGGTATTCGTCGATCGGATTGGAATACGAGCCACTGCCGCGGGCCGAAGGCAAAAGCCACTACGGCATTGCCGGCGGGCTGCGGCTGGCGCTGACCGGTTTGCTGTCGTTCTCCACGCTGCCGTTGAAAATCCTCTCGGTGGCCGGCGCCTTGCTGTCGCTGGTATCGATGCTGTACATCCTGGAAGTGTTGTTCGAATACTTCTATTGGGGCATCGCGGTGCCCGGCTACGCGACGCTGATCGTCAGCATCATGTTTTTCAGCGGCATCCAGTTGTTGGCGCTCGGCGTGATGTCGGCTTACATCGGTCACATTTACGAGGAAGTGAAGCGGCGGCCGGTGTATCTCGTGCGCGACAAAACCGGTACAGGCCTGGGCCGGCAGTGATCCAGCGTCTGCCTCCCATCGTCAGGTCGCTGGTGTGGTTCGGCGTCGTCGGCGCCACGGCTGCGCTGGTACATCTTCTCGTCTATCTGCTGTCGCGTTTGTGGCTGCGGCCCGAGCTGGCAAACGTGATCGGCTTTGTGGTGGCGTTCGGCGTGAGCTATTGCGGTCATCGCTGGCTCACTTTTTCCGGATCGAGCGCGCCGGTGGGCCGGAGCCTGTGGCGCTACCTGCTGACGGCGATCGCCGGCTTCTGCACCAACGAAATCACTTTCGTGCTGTTGCTGTGGTGGACGCAATGGTACGAATGGATCGTGCTCGTGTGCGCGTTACTGCTGGCAGCGGTGCAGACTTTCATCCTGAGCCGCTGGTGGGCCTTCCGCCACCGCCGTACGGAATCGCAATAGCTGCCAGGCTTTGCCTTTCAGCACCGGGTTCCAGCCCGGCGGCAACTGCGGTGAGGCCTCCTGCGCAGGCAACGCCAGCCAACTGCCATCGGCCGGGTGTTCGAGCGCGGCAGGCGATTGCAGGTTGGTCGCAGCGACCGGATCGAAATCTGCCGCTTCGTACAGCTCGCGTTTCCAATTGTCGGCGTCGTTCTTGCGCGCCGCCGGCCAATCGGCGACGACGATCAGCGGCTGTTGCAACCGCGCCACGAACGGCAAGTCGTACGGATAATCTTCCCTGGCGTAAACGCGCTCGCCCGGTTGCAGGGCGCAGCCGAGGAATTCCGCCACATCCTGGCTCGAATGCTTGAGCGTTTCCGGTATCGCCGCCCGGTCGAGTCCGAGCGCCAATACCAGCGATACCGCCATCATGCCGCCGTAGAGTCCGGCGAACCTGGCGCGGCGTTGTTTCGTCAGCTGCGGCCAGGACGGAAAATGCAGCGCCACGATCGCCGTCACTGCCGGCAGCACCGGAAAGATGTAGCCGACCAGTTTGGATTTCGGCAACGAGAAGAAGACCAGAATCACCAGCAACCAGATCCACATCAGACTGGTCCAGCGCGTGTCCGCCGTCGTGCCTTGTGCACGCCACGAGGCGACGAGGTTGCGTATGTGCAAGGCGCGCCACCACAACAACAGGCTCCACGGGAACAGCATCAGCGTGATCACCGCAGGGTAGAACCACGCTCCCCACTGGTTGTTGTAATGCTCGCCGGTATAGCGGCGGAAGTGCTGGCCGATGATCAGGTAATCGAACAGTCCCGGATATTGCCGCTGCGCCACGACGAACCACGGCAGGCCGATCACCGCGAATACCGCGATGCCTCGCAGCCACGGCAATTGCCATAGCCGCGACAACCGGCGCGTCCACAGCAACCAGACGAAGATGACCGCGCCCGGCAGCACGAAACCGATCAGCCCCTTGCTGAGCAGGCCGAGCGCACAGGCGGCGAAGCCGCCCAAGGACCAGCGCACATCGGGACGCTGGTCGCCGATCAACGCCTCTGCGAAGCACAGGATGGCGATGCCGATCCAGCTTGCCACCAGCATGTCGTGGTTGACGTATTGGCCGCCGATCAGAAAGCCGAGACTGCTGCCGAGGATCACCACGATGTTGCGCGCCTGCTCTTCGCCGCGATTGCGGCGTGCGATCATGTACAGCATCAGCATCATCAGTCCCGCATGCACCGCCGGCACCAGGCGGGCGCTCCACGCGTGTACGCCGAACACCGCCATCGACGTCGCTTGCAGCCAGTGCAGCAGCGGCGGTTTCTGGAAAAACGGCATGCCATCGAGCCGCGGCGCCAGCCAATCGCCTGACTGCAGCATCCAGCGGCCGATGTCGCCGTAGCGGCCTTCATCCGGCACCGCCAGTGGGCGCGTGGCAGCCAGCGCCAGCAGCAGTCCCCAGAAAAACAGCAGCAACAGCCAGGAGAGCAAGCGTTCGCGCCGCGGGTCTTGCACGCTCATGGAGTGATGGTTCCGGTAAAGAGACGGCTGCCACGTTGCAGCACGATGCCCGCTCGTTGCAACAGTTGAGGAAAAGATTCCGAGTCCAGGGTCTTCTGTTCCCAGCCTCGCGCCGCCGCCAATTCGGCGCCGGCATCTTCGCCGTGCCCCGGATGGCACATCAGCACGTCACCCTCGGCGGCGGCGCGCAACCACCCGTCAAGCAGCGCAAGGTAGCGCCGTTCGCCACCGGTGAAGTCGTAAATGCCGATCAAATGATTGGAGTGGGCGAAGCCGGCCGCATCGCAGAGATGCTGCAAAGTGTCGGCCCCCATCAGGGCGATGACGCGCGGCTTGAGCTGCGCAAGTTGCGCCGGCGGCCGCGCAATGCGCAGCCAGGGTTTGCGTTTGCCTGCATAGCGCCGTTCCAGCACCTTGATCAGCGCGTCGCGGATCTGCGGAAACTGGTGCACGTGTTGGTGGCCATCCACATGATCGGGCATGGCTTGCATGTGGCGTTCGAAAGCATCGAGCTGGCGCTCGATGACGGCTTCGGCGTCGTGCGGACGCAGACGTCGCAGCGATGTGGCCAGCATCAGGATCGGCAACGAACGGCCATGACCACCGGCGATGGCGAACTCGCTGGTCCAATCCAGATGCAGGCCCATGTCGATGTAGGGTGCGACATCGCGCGCCTCGGCGGCGGCTCGCGGCCACAGCGGCGACAACACCATCGCGCTGGTGGCGGTGATGCGGCCGGGCCGGGCCAGTTCGAGTATTGCGGCGGAAGTGGGAGCGCTCAATGCGTAGTCGTCGGCGCAGACGATCAATCGCTTGGGCGGAGCAGCGCTGGGCCGCGAAAGCGCGGCATTTGAGGAAGAATTCGGCATCGCGGCTATTCTAATCCGCCTTTTGCTAGAATGCCGACGCCTTGGCAAACACCACTTATTTTCCGATGCGATTCTTTTTACCGCGTTTCCGTTCGCGTAGCGTGCAGGCAGTGCTGGCATCGGCATTGTTGATCGGATCGTCGTTCGCGGTTGCGCAGAGTGCGCCGAAACTGCCGCCGTTGCCCGCCTCTCTCGTGCCCGGCATCACCGTCAGCGAGTTGATGAAAAAAAGCATCGATCCTTCCGCGCAGGCGTTGTGGATGGCGGTGAGTTACGTGGCGACCGAAGCCGGCACCACCGAAACCATGCCGACCACCGACGACGATTGGGCCGGCTTGCGCAAGCGGGCCGATGTGCTGGTCAAGGCAAGCGCAACCTTGATGCTGCCCGTGCTGAAGATCGCCGATGCGCCGGCCGGCAAGACGCCGAATTATCAATACACGCCGGCCGAGATCGAACAGCTGCGCAGCCAGAACCAGAACGCGTGGCGCGAATACGCGGTGCGTTTGCAGAACACCACGCAACAACTGATCGGCACCATCGAGAGGCGCGATCTCAACGGTTTTACCGAACTGGGCGTGCCGCTCAATCAGGCCTGCGAAGGCTGCCACTCCCAGTTCTGGTACCGGCCGCAACAATTTCGCAGACCGCAATAAGAAGACACCGGTCCGGCAAGGGGAAGACAAATGACGACGAACAAGGCCCGTTTGCCGACGCTGCTGGCGCTGGGACTGACAGCCACCGCGTTGTGCGGCGCGCAATTCCACCCGCACACTGACGGCAAGGTGCACGGCTTTGCGCTGCCGACGCCGCAAAGCGGCCCCACCACGCTGGCAGTGGCACCCAATGGCGAAGTATGGTTTACGCTCAGCAGCGGCAACGCCATTGGTCGCATCAAGCCGGATCTCACCGGCTATCAGGAATACAAATTGCCGACGCCGGACAATGCCCCACGTATCATTTCGCTCGGCAGCGACGGCAACATGTGGTTCTCCGAACACGGCAGCGGCAAGATGGCGCGCATCACGCCTGCCGGCCAGATTACCGAGTTTCCGTTGCCCACGCCGAACAGCCAGCCGCGCGCGATTGCGCTGAATCGGGACGGCAACATCTGGATCGGCGAATTCGCCGCCGGCAAGATCGCCCGCATCACCCCGAAAGGCGAGATCAGCGAATTCTCCATTCCGACCCCGGACTCGGGTCCGCGCGCACTTGCCGCCGGTCCCGATGGCAATGTGTGGTTCTCCGAATTCAAGGCCAGCAAGGTCGGACGTATCACGCCGAAGGGCGAAATCACCGAATTTCCGCTGCCGCGCCCCAACAGCGGGCCAGGCGACATCACCGCCGGCACCGACGGCGCGATGTGGTTGCTCGAATTGTCCGGCACGATGGACGGCCTCAAGCCGGACGGCAACCGCGTCGCGCGCATCAGCATGCAAGGCGAGATCACCGAATACCCGCTGCCGACACCCGAGCCCGGTGCCGTCAACATCGCCGTCGGTCCCGACGGCAACGTGTGGTACACCAAGGGAAACAAGCTTGGCCGCGTCACGCCCAAGGGCGAAATTACCGAACTGCCGATTGCGGAAGGCCAAGCCCGCGCCGTCGGCCTCACCGCCGGCAGCGACCGCCAACCGCCGGACCGGCTGACCGACAAGCTGTGGTTCACCGCCGGCAACGGCGTGGCCTATCTGCAGTTCGAATGATCTGCATCACGGCACGGTGGCGGCCGCAGGCAGCGCGGTCGTCAGTCGTTGCGCTATGCTAGTCGCGACTTCCACTTGCCGGACCCCGCCATGATCCTCAGCCGCGCCTTCAAACCTGCAATGACAGTCATGGCGCTGGCGTTGGGCTTCAGCGGCCAGGTCCATGCGCAAAAACCGGCGTGGACGCCGATCGCCGAATTGCTGGTCGGCAGTATCAGCGAAGCCGACCCCCGCCGCATGTCAACGGTGATGAGCCGCTGCACGGCGCTCAACATGGCACTGGCGGGACTCGCGCCCGAGCGTTCCCAGCACATCCGCGACGAAGCGTTGCGCTTCGCCCAGCGTGTCATCATTCTCGAAGCGCGGATGGAAAAGGAAGTGACCAAACTCGACAGCGACATCGACGCGTTGAGCGCCACCATCATGGAGCGGGTCAAAGGCATGGTGGGCGGCTATCACCAGTGGATGGATCACAACAGCACCACCACCGGCGTGATGATCGACCAGGACATGCAGCAGGAAATGAGCAGTTGCCAGTTGGCGTCGCGCTTTCTCACCCAGACGCAAAAGCAGGAACGTCTCGAATAATCCTGACCAGCGGAGACTTCCATGTTTGAAGTGGCCGAACTCGGCATGAAGATGAGCAAGCAGGAGTTTGCCGACAAGGAACGCGAACTCCACACGGCTCTGTTGAAGGTGCAGCAGCAACTGCGGCAGTCGCGCCATGCCGCCGTCATCGTGATTTCCGGCGTCGAGGGCGCCGGCAAGGGCGAAGTGGTGAACCGCCTCAATACCTGGTTCGACTCGCGCGGCGTCGAAACCAACGCGTTCTGGGACGAAACCGACGAACAACTGCTGCGGCCGCGCTATTGGCGCTTCTGGCGCACGTTGCCGGCGCATGGCCGCATCGGTTTGTTGTTCGGTTCGTGGTACACCAAACCCATCGTCGAGCGGGCGTTCGACCGCATCGACGATGCCGAATACAAGCGGCAGTTGGAAGAAATCGTCGAGTTCGAACAGATGCTGACCGACGACGGCGTGGTGCTGATCAAGCTGTGGTTCCACCTGAAGAAGTCGAAGGTGGAAAAACAGCTGAAGAAGGATGCCCGCACCTCGCACCACATCCTGGAAAAGTCGCCGTGGACCAAGCGCTATGCCAAACAGTACGACCGCTTCGTCGACGTATCGGAAGTCGCGATCAGCACCACCGACGTCGCCACGGCACCGTGGCACGTGATCGAAGCCGGCGACGTGCAGTATCGCGATTACACCGCCGGGCAGCTCATTCTCGAAGGCTTGCAGCACAGGCTCGCGCCGGAAGCGGCGCTGAAACCGGCAAAAACCAAAGCAGCGGCGAAGCCGGCGGAAAAAACCGTTGCCGCAACCGCCAAACCCGGACGCAAATCCGGCCTGACGGTGCTCGACAAAGTCGAGCTCGATCGACAGCTCGACCCGCGGGCCTACGCCAAAAAACTGGTGAAGTGGCAGGACGAGTTGAATCGTCTGACCTGGCTGGCGCGCAAACAGAAACGCTCGCTGGTGCTGATGTTCGAAGGCTGGGACGCCGCCGGCAAGGGCAGCGCCATCCGCCGCATCACGCAGTGTATCGATGCCAGGTTGTACAAGGTGATCTCGACTGCCGCCCCCACCGACGAAGAAGCGGCGCACCATTACCTGTGGCGGTTCTGGCGTCACATACCGCTGGCCGGTTACGTGTCCATCTACGACCGTTCGTGGTACGGCCGCGTGCTGGTCGAGCGGGTGGAAAAATTCGCGCGCGACGACGAATGGCAGCGCGCCTACGCCGAGATCAATCACTTCGAGCGGCAGTTGTGCGAAAGCGGCATCGTGCTGGTGAAGTTCTGGCTGCACATCAGCCGGGAAGAACAGTACAAACGTTTCAAGCAGCGCGAAATTACGCCATGGAAGTATTACAAGATCACCGAAGAGGACTGGCGCAACCGCGACAAATGGGATGATTACAAGCTTGCCGTCAACGACATGGTGGCGCACACGGGCACCACCGTGGCGCCGTGGCACCTGATCCCCGCCAACGACAAGAAGTTCGCGCGCGTCGAAGTCCTGAAGACGATCTGCAAGGCGTTACAGGCCAAGCTCGACGAGTGAACGCGTTCAGTCCGGCAACGGGATGAACTCGTCGTCGCCTTGCACCTTGGCGAAGCGGCCATGGCGCCAGTCATCCTTGGCCTGTTCGATGCGGTCGTGACGGCTGGAGACGAAGTTCCAATACAGATGCCGCACGCCTTCCAGCGGCGCGCCGCCGAGGATGACGCAATGGCTCGCGCCGACCGCTTGCACGTCGATGTCGCTGCCGGGCTTCAGCACCGCCATCGTGCCGGCGTCGAAACGATCGCCGGCTATCGTCATGCTGCCTTCGATGACGTAGATCGCCCGCTCTTCCACCTCGCGCGGCACCAGCAGGCGACGGCCCGCCTGCAGCACCAGGTCGGCATAGAACGTGTCGCTCTCGGTGTGCACCGGCGAAGTCTGGCCGAACGCGGTGCCGGCAATCAGCGTCAGCGTCATGCCGCTGTCGCTCAGCTTGGGAATTTCCGCCGCACTGTAGTGGTAGAACGCCGGTGCCATCTCTTCTTTTTCCAGCGGCAGCGCCAGCCACACCTGGGTACCGCCGAGCGGCGCGTTGCCCTGGCGCTGCGACGGCGGACTGCGTTCAGAATGCACGATGCCGCGCCCCGCCGTCATCCAGTTCACTTCGCCCGGGCGGATGGTGACGTCGTTGCCGAGGCTGTCCTTGTGCTGGATCTCGCCGGCGAACAACCAGGTCAGGGTCGACAGGCCGATGTGTGGATGCGGCCGCACGTCGAGCGCATGGCCGGCTTGCAGCACGGTGGGGCCGAACTGGTCGAAGAAGATGAACGGGCCGACGCGCTGGCGCTGCGCCGCCGGCAACGCGCGCCGCACCATGAAATCGCCGAGGTCGCGCAGTTTGGGAACGATGACGGCGTCGAGCGCGGGATTGGTGGACATGGGCAACTCCTGATATTGCCTGCCAGTGTAAACCACTTGGCCGGTGCGGCTGGATAAAGCCGCTTTACCTTCCGGCGAGGGTAAGGTTTAGGCTGGCAACGCCGGACGATGTAGTCGGGAGGAGTCGTTCAATGCAGGAACATCATCATCACCAGCACGACCATGGCAGTTTGTTCGAGCCTGCGCCGGGTACGTCGGTGTCGGCCCCTGCCGCCGCAGTCGACAAGGCCAAGGATCCCATCTGCGGCATGCTGGTGGACAAGAGCACGCCGCTGCGCAGCGAGCGCAACGGCCGCACCTATTATTTCTGCAGCACGGGTTGCCTGCATACTTTCGAGTCGCCGGAGCGCGAGCTGAAATCGATGAAGCAGCGCGTCACGCTGGCGATGAGCGGCGTGCTGGCATTGGCGCTGCTGCGTGCCGGCGCCTATGTCGCGCTGGCGACCGGCGCGTCGTTGCTGTCGTGGGCGCCGGTGTCGTCGCTGCCGTGGTTTACCTGGGGCATGTGGCTGTTCATCCTGGTGACACCGGTGCAGTTCATCGGCGGCTGGGGTTTCTACAAGGGCGCGTGGGTGGCGCTCTGCACCCGCAGCATCAACATGGACTTCCTGATCGCGCTCGGTACGTCGGCGGCGTACGGCTACAGCGTCATCGCGCTGTTCGCGCCAGGCCTGCTGCCGATGCAAGCCGGCCGGCACGACGTCTATTTCGAAACCTCGGCCGTCATCATCGCCTTCGTGCTGCTCGGCAAGTACATGGAGGAGATCATCAAGACCAAGTCGTCGGCGGCAGTGCGGCGCTTGCTCGATCTGCGCCCGGCCCTTGCCCACGTGGTGCGCGACGGGCGCGAGCAGGACATCGCGGCCGAGCAAGTGATGGCGGGCGAAATCCTCGTCGTCCGCCCGGGTGAAAAAATTCCTGCCGACGGCACCGTGCTCGAAGGCGCCTCGACCGTGGACGAATCGATGCTGACCGGCGAATCGATGCCGAGCGACAAACGTGTCGGCGACACGTTGACCGGCGGCACGCTGAACCAGGCCGGCGTATTGAAACTGCAGGCCACGCGCGTCGGTGCCGATACCGCGCTGGCGCAGATCATCAAGCTGGTGGAGGAAGCGCAGGCGAGCACGGCGAAGATCCAACGCATCGCCGACCGGGTGACCGGCTACTTCGTGCCGTCGGTGGTAACCGTGGCGGTGCTGGCGTTGATCGGGTGGACGCTGGCCGGCAATTTTTCGCAAGGGTTGATGGCGTTCATCGCCGTGCTGATCATTTCGTGCCCGTGTGCGCTCGGCGTTGCCACGCCGGCGGCGCTGATGGTTGGTGTTGGCAAGGGTGCCGACGACGGCATCCTGATCCGCGGCGGCGAAGTGCTGGAGCGGGCCGAGCAGCTCACCACCGTCGTATTCGACAAGACCGGCACCATCACCCGCGGCGAACCGGCGGTAACCGACATCGTGGTGCTCGACGGCAGCGATGAAAACACGCTGTTGGCGCTGGCCGCCGGCGTCGAAAGCGGTTCCGAACATCCGTTGGGGCGCGCCATCGTCATGGCCGCACGGCAGCGCATGTTGACGCTGCCGGCGGTGAGCAACATCAACAACAGTACCGGGCAAGGCATTCAGGGCATGAGCGACGGCAGACTAGTCCGTCTCGGCAACCGCCGCCTTTTCACCGCGGCGAAAATTCCATTGGCAGCCGCCGACGCGAAGCTCGCCGCGCTGGAAGCCGACGGCAAGACGGCGATGCTGGTCGCACGCGACCAGACGCTGCTCGGCTTGATAGCGGTGGCGGACACACTGAAACCGGAAGTACCGGAGGCGATCCGCGCCCTGCGAGCGCGCAAGATCGAAGTGGTGCTGTTGACGGGAGACAATCACCGCACGGCGCAGGTGATCGCCGCGCAGGCCGGTATCGAACGCGTGCAGGCGGAAGTGCTGCCGCACGAAAAAGCCGACGTCATCCGGCATCTGCAAAACGAACGCAAAGTGGTGGCGATGGTCGGCGATGGCGTCAACGATGCGCCGGCACTGGCCACGGCCGACATCGGCATCGCCATTGGCTCCGGTTCCGACGTGGCGAAGGAAACCGGCAGCATCATCCTGATCCGCAACGACGTGCGCGACGTGGTTACCTCGATCCGTCTGTCGCAGGCGACGATGCGCAAGATCAGGCAGAACCTGTTCTGGGCGTTTTTCTACAACGTCATCGGTGTGCCGGTGGCCGCATTCGGCTTGCTGAACCCGATGATCGCCGGGGCGGCGATGGCGATGAGCTCGCTGTCGGTGATCGTCAATTCGTCGCTGTTGAAACAAAGCAAACTGCAGGACTGAACCGGAGAATCCGGAGGAGGCAATACCATGAAACTCACGAAAACTTTTGGCTTGCTGCCGGCGCTGTTGCTGGCGTCGTCGCTGTTGCAGGCGCATACCCAGGTATCGAAGGTGGTGCCCGGCGACGGCGCGGTGATGCACGCGGCACCGGCGACGTTCGAGCTGGGCTTCAGCGAGGCCGTGCAATTGCTGAAGCTGGTCGTCACCAACGCGGCCGGCACGGTACAGCCGGTCGATTTCAAACCGGTGGCGAAGGCGAACAAGGTTTTTTCGATTCCGCTGCCGCCATTGGTGCCGACTTCGTACAAGGTGAGCTGGACCATCCTCGGCGAGGACGGCCACAAGGTGGAAGGCCATGTGGGTTTTGAAGTGAACCCCGAAGCCGGCGAGGTCGTCGGTACCGTGCCTGCCAGCGGACACGATCATCATTGACGACCGGTGCCGATCGGCATGACGAACAGTGCATGGGATCTGTGGACGGTAGCATGCAAGTGGCTGCAGTTGCTGGCGTCGGCCGGCATCGTCGGCGGCAGCTTCGGCCTGTTGCTGGCGCAGAGGTCGGGGTTGTCGCTCGATCGGCAGTTGCGCAGTTACCTGCAAGTATCGGCGCTGCTGGGAGCGGTCAGCGTGCCGGTTTTGCTGTTGCTGCAAATAGGCGGCATCGAGCAGAGCGGATTTGCCGGTATGTTCGACCTGCAAATGGGCGGCATCCTGCTGCAATCGCAATTGGGCAACGCCCTGCGCGTGCGCGAGCTGGCCTATGTCCTCGTGCTGGTGGCAGCGGGCGTGGCATTGCCATCGAGTACCTGTTCTGTCACTCGCCGCTGGAGCGGCATCGTCGCGCTGCTGTCAGCCGCGTCGTTGTTGGGCACTTCGTTTGCGCTGACCGGCCACGTCAGCGAATTGTCGCCTGTCGCGCGCATCCTGCTGGTATTGCATGTACTGGCAGTATTCGCGTGGATCGGAGCCTTGTATCCATTGCTGATGATGAGCAGGGCGGCAGAGCCGGGACAGGTGCAACGGTCGATGCGCCGGTTTGGGGTGCTGGCAGTGGCCATCGTCGGGATACTGGTGGTGACCGGAACTTGTCTGGCCACGCAATTGCTGCCGGATCCGCTGACGCCGTGGGCAACTTCCTATGGCCGCATTCTGTTGTTGAAACTCGCCGGCGTCGGTTTGTTGCTGCTGCTGGCAGCCACCAACAAGCTGGCGCTGGTGCCGCGCCTGCAACGACCGGGCCTTTTGCGGCGTTTGCAGGTTTCGATAACGGCGGAGATGGTCGTGGCGCTGGCGGTGTTGGCAGTGACGGCGTGGCTGACGACGCTCAC
>DATJXP010000438.1:0-3282 GCA_035500035.1 Candidatus Acidiferrum sp.
GGCGGTGGAATGCACATGCGCGGCATCGCCGGCGAGAAAGACGTTGTGCTGGCGATAGGTCTTGGCCAGATGAATGCGGCTGCCCCAGCGCGAATGCCACACGGTGTCGCCGAGCGTGATGCCGTCGAAGTGCTGGGCGAGGATGTCATGGAACACTTGCTGCGGCACTGCATCGGCCGCGGCCTTGTCGGCCGGTTGACTCATCAGCAAGCGGAACCAGCCGGCCTTGAGCCGCACCACCATCACGAAGTGGCTCGGCCCGACGCAGTAGTGCACCCACTCGCCGTCATCAGGAAAGCCGTGCAGGTACACGTCGAGATTCTGCAGCACGGTGCCAGCGTAATCGCTGCCGTCCTTTTGCCAATTCAACTGTTCGCGCACGCGCGAACCGCCGCCGTCACAGGCGACGAGGTACTGGCACTGCACAATTTCGCTGCGGCCATCGGCGTGCTGCAGTGTGGCGAGCACGCCGTCGTCGAGGTGTTCGACCTTCGCGCAAGTAACACCCCACTCGGTGCTGAGTCCATGGGCTTCGTGCAGATACTCACGCAGATGGCGTTCGGTATCGTGCTGGCCATGCAGTAACAGGCAGGAGTAACGCGGCGGCAGTTCGCGGAAGTCGAGCCCCGGCCGCACCTCGCTGCGCTTGCCGCTGCCATCGACGTAGTGCATCACGTAGCCCGGACTTTGCACGCCGGTATCCAGGAAGCGCTGCAACAAGCGTTCGTCGGTGCGCTCCAGCAATTCCAGCGTGCGCGCATGCACGGTGACGGCACGCGAGTACTGCGACGGCTGCGGCAAACGATCGACACACCGGAATTCAATGCCGTGCCGTGCCAATTCGATCGCCAGCGTGCTGCCGGCGGCGCCGCTGCCGATGATGAGCACTGGAATGGAGTTGATAGCCATCGTGCGTCCCCTGTGCATTGGCCGCGTCGAGCGCGGCTCTTGTCATCGTGTTGGATCGACTATTTTTTCTTGTCCAACACCACAAAACTGTACGGATAAGGATTGCGCTCGCACGCCGCATGCGACTCGCGTGACGTTTCGCGCCACTCGTTGCGACTGATCGTTGGAAAGAACGCATCCGCCTGCGGCTCGGCGTCCACTTCCGTCAGATACAGTCGATCCGCTTGCGGCAATGCCTGTGCATAGATCTGCGCGCCGCCGATCACCATTACTTCGTCCATTCCCGACGGCAGCAATTTTCTTGCAGCGCTCAACGCCTCATCGAGCGAATGCGCCAGCGTGATTCCTTCCGCCTTGTAGTCGCCGTTACGGCTGATGACGATGTTGGGCCGGCCCGGCAGCGGTTTGCCGATGGACTCGAACGTGTTGCGGCCCATGATGACGGGCTTGCCCATCGTCACCCGTTTGAAATATTTCAGATCTTCCGGCAGATGCCACGGCATCTTGTTGTTGAACCCTATGGCACGATTGCGCGCGGCAGCGACGACAAGAGAGATTTTCACGACGATTTATACGAGCTGCTAGCCAAGCGTGGTGAGCCAGTGCTGCGAACGACGAGCGTGTAGCGAGGAGTTGCAGCAGCCGGGGAGCGCAAGCGCTTGGCGGGGGGATTTGTAAACGGAGCAGGAAACGACGTCATACCGCCACCGGCGCACTGATGTGAGGGTGGCACTGATAATTGACGATTTCGAAATCTTCGTATTGGTAGTCGAACAGCGTCGGCGGCTTGCGTTTGATCTTCAACTGCGGCAACGGATACGGCGTGCGCGAGAGTTGCGTTTGCACTTGCTGCATGTGATTCAAGTACAAGTGAGTATCGCCACCGGTCCACACGAAGTCGCCGACATCGAGATCGCACTGCTGCGCGATCATGTGCGTCAGCAACGCATAGGAAGCGATGTTGAACGGCACACCGAGGAAGGTGTCGGCCGAGCGCTGATACAACTGGCACGACAACTTCTTGTTGGCGACATAGAACTGGAACAGCGAGTGGCACGGCGGCAACGCCATTTCATCGACATAGGTCGGGTTGTACGCCACCACCATGTGCCGGCGCGAATCGGGATTGTGTTTGATGCTGTGCAGCACCTTGCCGATCTGGTCGATGGTCTCGCCATCCTTGCCTGGCCACGCGCGCCACTGGCGACCATAGACCGGGCCGAGGTCGCCGTTTTCGTCGGCCCATTCGTCCCATATGCTGACGCCGTGGTCTTTCAAATATTTGATGTTGGTGTCGCCGGTGAGAAACCACAGCAGCTCATGGATGATCGAGCGCAGGTGCAGCTTCTTGGTGGTGACGAGCGGAAAGCCGTCGGCAAGGTTGAAGCGCATCTGGTGGCCGAACACCGACAACGTGCCGGTACCGGTGCGATCTTCCTTCTTGATGCCTTCGGCGAGGATGCGGCGCATCAGGTCGAGGTATTGTTGCATTGCGAACACTTCACTGGTTGCTGTACGGGCACGCCATGGCGTGCCCTTACGTTTTCGGTTGTTGACGATAAGCCCATACCAGAATGCCGATGCCGATCAGCATCATCGGGATCGACAGCTGCTGGCCGCGCGTCATCCAGTCGAACATCACGAAATTGAGCTGGGCGTCCGGCTGGCGGACGAATTCGACCAGCGTGCGCTGCAAGCCGTAGCCCAGCATGAACATGCCGCCGACGGCAAAGCGCGGCCGCGGCTTGCTCGAATACCACCACAGCAGTACGAACAGCGCGATACCTTCCAGTACGAGCTGATACAACTGCGACGGATGCCGCGGCAGTTGCGTCGGATCGCGCGGGAACACCATCGCCCACGGCACGTCGGTGACGCGGCCCCACAGCTCACCGTTGATGAAATTGCCGACGCGGCCGGCACCGAGCCCTATCGGCGCCAGCGGCGCGACGAAATCGAGCACCTCCATGGGATTCTTGCCGATGCTGCGTGCATAGACGATGACGGTGATGATGACGCCGATCAGCGCGCCGTGAAACGAC
Source organism: Candidatus Acidiferrum sp. (assembly GCA_035500035.1). Taxonomy (GTDB): domain Bacteria; phylum Pseudomonadota; class Gammaproteobacteria; order Pseudomonadales; family Pseudohongiellaceae; genus CAILUG01. The sequence goes on from DATJXP010000438.1 coordinate 2,952, forward strand.
ATGCCGCCTTCCCACACCTTGAACACGCGCAGCGGCTCGGCCAGATAGGAATCGAGATCGTAGAACAGAACGTAGCCGAGACGGCCGCCGAGGATGACGCCGAGCATGCCGTTGGTGACGAGATCGGCCACTTGCTGCGTGGTCCAACCCGAGCCCGGCCGCTTGGCGCGCACGGTGCCGAGCCACCACGCCATCGCGAACCCGAACAGATAGGTGAGCGCATACCAGCGGATCTTGAGCGGCCCGAGCGCAACGGCGACGGGATCGATTTCGGACAGGACTATCATGGGCGGCAGGCGTGGATCGGAGTGCTTCGCAGTATAGCCAAAGC
>DATJXP010000439.1:0-5727 GCA_035500035.1 Candidatus Acidiferrum sp.
ACGTGAGGGCTTCTTGCAGAATACGCAGCATGTGATTTCCCTTAACCTGTAAAACAAACCTTGGAAACGCCTGTTTCGGAAAATCGGCACATTATAGGCCACAACCGAGCTCCGGGGGAACCCATATATTGCGTTTTGGCCCTACGCCGCGCTTGGGTTTTCGGCCCGGTTTGCTATCTTGCGCGCATGTTGAAACCGCCCGCCGCCAACGACAGCAAAGTGCTCAGTGTCAGCCAGTTGAACCGGCTCGCGCGGCAGTTGCTCGAAGAACATTTTCCGCTGGTGCAGGTGCAAGGCGAAATTTCCAACTTCGCGCAGCCGGCGTCGGGTCACTGGTACCTGACATTGAAAGACGCCAATGCCCAGGTGCGCTGTGCCATGTTCCGCAACCGCAACATGTTCGTGCGCTTCAAACCGAAGGATGGCCTGCAAGTCGTAGTCAAAGCCAGGCTGAGCCTGTACGAAGGCCGCGGCGATTACCAGTTGATAGTCGAGGCGATGGAAGAAGCCGGTGCCGGCGCGTTGCGGCAGGCATTCGAACAACTCTATGCGCGCTTGAACGCCGAAGGCCTGTTCGCACCCGAACGCAAAAAACCATTGCCGGCATGGCCGCGCCATGTCGCCGTGATCACCTCGCCCACCGGTGCCGCGGTGCGCGATGTCATCAGCGTGTTTGGCCGTCGTTTTCCGGCGACGCAATTGACCATCGTGCCCGTCAGCGTGCAAGGCCAGGCGGCGGCGCCGGAAATGATCGCGGCGCTAGCCAAGGTCAATCAACGACAAGGCTGTTTGAGCGATGTCGATACCATTTTGCTGACGCGTGGCGGCGGTTCACTGGAAGACCTGTGGAGCTTCAACGACGAAACGCTGGCGCGTGCCATTGCCGCCTCCGAACTGCCGGTGGTCAGCGCAGTGGGCCACGAGATCGACTTCACCATCGCCGATTTCGTCGCCGATGTACGCGCCGCAACGCCATCGGCTGCCGCCGAATTGTTGAGCCCGCACCAGGATGTGATCGGTTCGCGCCTGCACAACCTGCTGGTGCGCCAAAGCAGTGCCGTGTCGACAGCGCTGAGCGCTGCCCGCAAGCAATTGCTCAACACCGGCAAGCGGCTGCGTCATCCGGGCCAGCGGTTGCAGCAACAGGCACAGCGGTTGGACCTGCTGGAATTGCGGCTCAAGCGCGCGATGACGCGGCAACGGCAAAGTCAGTTGCAAACGTTGACGGCCTTCATCAAGCGCCTGCAATTGCAGCGGCCAGATCGTCAGTTGCAACAAAAACGCCAAGGGCTCACAGCGCAATTGCAGCGGCTGGTGCTGGCGATGCGCCAATCATTGCGACGTCAGCAGCAGCGCCTTTCTGCCACTGGCCACGCACTCAACACGGTGAGTCCGCTCAACACGCTGGCACGTGGCTACAGCATCACTACTACCGACAAAGGCAGCGTAGTTTCCCGTTACGATCAAGTAGAGCCCGGTGCTACAATCGACACCCGTCTGGCCGAAGGCAGCATACGCAGCCGTGTCGTCAGCACGGGCAAGGAGTAACCCATCCGCCCTCTTCAGTACCGTCTCATCAACTCCGACTTGTCGCACGAAGCGACATGGTGGCAACACAAGCAGGTATCCGTGAAAAAAGCTCCAGAACTCCAGACCATCCGCGGCGTCAAGATTTATCCCCCCGATCACAAACGAGTCCAGAAACTGCTGACCGGCGACAGCGAGCCGGAAATCCACGGCGACAAGGTGTGGTTCTCCAGCTATTTCATCATGGATCACCTCGAAGCCAACCCGCCCGAACCGAAGACCCGCATCCTCGACATCGGCTGCGGCTGGGGTGCGCTCGCCATCTACTGCGTCAAGCAATTCCGCGCCAAGGTCACCGGCGTCGATGCCGACAAGTACGTGTTTCCGTTGCTGGACCTGCACGCCAAACTCAACAACGTCAACGTCGGCAAGAAAGTCAGCAAGTACGAAGACCTGAAACCGGATTTCCTCGCCAAACAGGACATCATCCTCGGTGGCGACATCTGCTTCTGGGACGAGCTGGTGGAGCCGTTGCACACGCTGATCAAGAACGCGCTGGACGCCGGCGTCAAGAAAATCGTCATCGCCGACCCGGGCCGGCCGCCGTTCCTGCGGCTCGCGCGCCGCTGCCGCAAGCTGTACAAGGGCAAGCTGAAGAGCGTGAAGATCACGGCGCCGCGCAGGAACGACGGTTATCTGCTGATCATCGAGAAGGGGAAGTAGGGCAAGCGATCCTGGTTTAGCGCTCAGCCAAGCGCTGAGACTCCCCGGCTGCTGCAGCTCCTCGCTGGACGCTCGTCGCCCGCAGCACCGGCTCGCCGCGCTTGGCTTTCAGCTTCTGTCGTGCCGCTTGCCATGGCGGCTTCAGTTAGCTGGGTGCGCTCAACTCGACAAAGCGACGCAATAGATCGGCAGCTGCTTGCGTCTTCGTTACTTCTGCCAGTAGTTGCTGCGGGTTCTGCCCTTCCCTGGCCAAGGCATCGCTGCGAATGCGCAAATAATGCGTCATCGCGTCGGTGGTAAATTCCGGGTGAAATTGCACACCCCACGTGCGTGGTGCAAACCGTACCGCGTGATGGGCCTCGAACGAATTCCACGCCAGCACTTCGGCGCCCTTTGGCAAGCGCATGACGCTTTGCATGTGGGTGACATGGGCCGGGAAGCGTTCGGGTACGTGGCGGAACAGTTCGTCGTTCCGCGCCGCCGGCGCGGTGTGGATCAGCTTGGTGCCCATCTCGCGGCCGCGCGGGTGGTAATCGACGACACCGCCGAGCGCATGCGCCAGCAACTGGTGGCCGTAGCAAATGCCGAGGATGGGGACTTGCCGTTCCATCGCCTGCAGCAGCCACTGCGCGGTGTATTCGCTCCACGCATGACGATCGCTGACCATCGCCGCCGAGCCGGAAATCACCACACCGGCATGCTCGCGCGGATCGGGCAGTGTTTCGCCGTCGATGACGGTGACGGTGCGGAATTGGTTGTCGGTGAGTCCGGCGGCGTCGCGGGTCCAGTGCTCGAAGTCCTTCAATTCAGCCGGAATGCCCTTGATGGCATAACCGGTCTTGATGAACAGCAGCGGTTTCATTTTTTGGCGCGCAGGAATTCGCGGTTCTTCAGGATGCGGCGTTTGCGCGCCACTTCGCGGTAGTTGAGATTCTGCTCGTCCCGGGTGTACGGGTTCTCGTCCTCGCGCAGTTCTATGCGCACCGGCGTGCCTTCCAGCCGCAGCAGCTTGCGGAAATTCTTTTCCAGGTAGCGCACGTAGTGGCTCGGCAGCTTTTCCGCCTGCTTGCCGTGGATCACCAGCACCGGCGGGTTGTGGCCGCCCAGATGGATGTAGCGCAATTTGACGCGGCGGCCGTTGATGGTCGGCGGTTGATGGCCGGCCTGCACGCGTTCCAGCACCTGGTTCAAACGCGACGTCGGTATTTTCCTGAACGCGCTGTCGTAGGCCTTGTGCACCGAGTCGTACAGGTTGCCAACGCCGGTGCCATGCAAGGCCGAGATGAAATGGATTTTGGCGTAATCGACGAAATCGAAGCGGCGGCGGATCGCCTCGCGGATCTTGTCCTTGGCGTATTCGTCCATGCCGTCCCACTTGTTCAGCGCGATCACCAGCGCGCGGCCGGTTTCGATCACGTAACCCAGCAAGTGCAGATCCTGTTCGACGATGCCTTCGCGCGCGTCGAGCAGCAGGATGACGACGTGGGCATCCTGGATCGCCTGCAGCGATTTGACGACGGAAAATTTTTCGACCAGTTCGGTGGTCTTGCCGCGCTTGCGGATGCCGGCGGTGTCGATCAGCGTGTAGTGCTTGCCGTGCCGCTCGTACGGGATGTAGATGCTGTCGCGCGTAGTGCCGGCCTGGTCGTAGACGACGACGCGATCATCGCCCAGCATGCGGTTGACCAGCGTCGATTTACCGACGTTGGGCCGGCCGGCGACGCAGATGCGGATGCTGTCGGGTTTCTCGCCGGCGATGTCGGCGGTTGCCGGCGGCGGAAACCGTTGCAGCGAGCTCTCCAGCAGTTTCTGTACGCCGCGGCCCTGGCTGGCGGCGATCGGATGCACGTCGGCGATGCCGAGCGCGTAGAACTCGCTGAGCGCCTGCTCTTCGGCGATGCCGTCGGTCTTGTTGACCACCAGCACCACGGGCTTCTGCACCTTGCGCAGGTGCTGGACGATGAATTCGTCGCCCGGCGTCAACCCGGCACGGCCATCGACCAGCAACATGACGAGATCGGCTTCTTCGATGGCCTGCAGCGACTGGCCGACCATCAACTGATCGATGCCCTCTTCGCCGCCATTGATGCCGCCGGTGTCGATGACGATGAAGCGGCGCTCGCCGAAACGGCCTTCGCCGTACAGGCGATCGCGCGTCAAGCCGGCGTAGTCGGCCACCAGCGCGTCGCGGCTCTGCGTGAAGCAGTTGAACAGCGTCGATTTACCGACGTTGGGGCGCCCCACCAGGGCGATGACTGGAACCATGCGCGTCTCTGCGGAAGCCGGATCGTGCAAAGATCCGGCGTATTCCGGCGCCGCGACGGCGCCGGCGTTATTTCTTGCTCGACAAATCGGTGACGGTGTAGGAAACCAGATCGCCGCCGTTGCTGAAAATGTACAGATTGTTGCCTTCGGCCACCATGCGGCTGCGCAGTCCGTCGCCATCGACCTTCTCGCGGCCGACGAAGCGGCCATCCGATTGCGCCAGCAACAGCAGGTAACCTTCGACGTCGCCGACGGCGAGGTAATTGCTGAACGCCACCGGTGTTGTCAGACGGTGCCAGTGCATCTTGTCGTTGGTCCACTGCGGCGTGTCCTGCGTGTTGCCGCCCATCTTGTAGGCACTGACGGTGTCGTCGTCCGCCACCACGTAGACGTTGCCGAAACCGGCCGCGGCGCCGACGAAACTCGAAGCCTTGGTGCGCCAACGGGTCTGGCCGGTATTGACGTCGATGGCGTCGAAGTTGCCCTGGTAGCTCGGCACCAGCAGCACGTTGCCATCGACGACGATGAGATCGCCATCGACATCCACCAGGCGATCGATGTCGGATTTGCCTTTCGGCAATGCGACGCGCTCTTCCCAGCGCAGCGTGCCGTTGTCGAGTGCCAGCGCAATCACCGAACCGCCGGCCTGACCCGACAGTACGGTATTGCCGATGATCAGCGGCGTGCTGGTGCCGCGCAGGCTCAGGTTCGGCACCTGGCTGTCATAGGTCCACACCACCTTGCCGGTTTTCGCATCGAGCCCCGTGATGCGGCCGTCGACGCCTTGCACGACGACGAATCTGTCGTTGGCGGCAGGCGCGGCCAGGATTTCGCTCGACAACGTGGCTTTCCAGCGAACTTGACCCTTGGCGGCATCGAGCGCATACACGACGGCATCGCGGGTGCCGACCAGTGCCAGCCCGCCGCCGACGCCGACGCCACCGGTGATTTCGACATCGATGTCCTGCTTCCACAGGCGCTTGCCGTCCCCGGCGCGCACGGCGGCGATGACGCCGTTGTTGCTGGCGGCATAGACGATGCCGCTGGCCAGTTCCGGCCGCAGCCGGTTGAACTGCTTGCCCTGGCCATTGCCGACACCGACGCTCCAGTTTTTCCTGATGCGGACTTCGTCCTTGACGTCCTCGATGCGCGACGGGCGCTTGACCTTGTCGTCACGCATGAAGTCCCACATGTGCCAGCTGCAACCGGCCA
>DATJXP010000440.1:0-4033 GCA_035500035.1 Candidatus Acidiferrum sp.
AAGTCACTACCGAGGAACCTGCCGTTCCCGTCAGCGTCCCTCCGGCAAAGGAGTATTTGTTGTCGCTGGTGGTGGCGCTGAATGGCAAATAACTGGTGCCGAAATTGATCTGGCTCGATTTTGCGCCGCCGACGACCGCGCAACCCGAGTTACCGCCGTCAGAGCCGCCGACCGACACGATGAGACCTACCGTGATCGTTACGTTGGTATACGTGTTGCCGGCATACTGGACCGACGGAATGCTCAGCTGCTTGTTGGCAGCGTTGTAGGAATCGTAAGCGGCCGCGGGGGAGCCACTGCCGACGCTGAGGATGCTGCTGACGGTAATGACCACGTTGGTATAGGTGGTAGTGCCTACCAGCACCTTGGGAATGGTCAGGTATTTGCCATCGTAGGAATCCGCCGCCTGTACCGCGGTAGCGGCAAAGGCCAACAAACCGGCCAGCAGTGACTGCAACAAACGCACAGGGACGTGCTGAATGATTTTCCGCATCGCACCAACCTCTCAAGCCAATATCCAAAGGCTGAACCAATTCGCATTATCAGCGTTCGGGAAATCGATTGGAATCGAAGAAACTGATGTGATGAATGGCGCCCAGGAAAGGGTGATGCCTGCCGTTTACGCAGCACCGCTGCGTGGCAGGCTGAACGGGCGCGCAGTATCAGCGCCCTGGAAGTCCGCCGAACTGATGCCGAGAAGATGAAATGGTGCCCAGGAAAGGACTTGAACCTTCACGGCCTTGCGGCCACTAGCACCTGAAGCTAGCGTGTCTGCCAATTTCACCACCTGGGCATAGGAGGGAACGCGGGGACCAGCCCCTAACAGAGGCGCGCATTCTGCCGATGCCGCCCCCGGCTTGTCAATTGATAGCGTGTATACTGCAAGCATGCCCAAATCCCGCAAGCCCGCTCCTCCCGCCGCCCCTGCCGCCACGCAGGACGATCCGTTCGCCGCGCGCGAAGCCGCCCGCTACGACAACCCGATTCCGAGCCGCGAGTTCATCCTCAAGCACCTGGAAGAGCGCGGCACGCCGGCATCGCACATCGAACTGTGCACTGCGCTGCTGTTGTTCGACGCCGATGCGCAAAACGCCTTGTTGAAGCGCCTGATCGCGATGACGCGCGATGGCCAACTGATCAGCAACCGCAAGGGTGTGTTCGGCCTCATCGACAAGATGAACCTCATCAAGGGCCAGGTGATCGGCCACAAGGATGGCTTCGGCTTCGTCAGCACCGAAGGCGGCAAGGACGATCTGTACCTGGGCCCGAAGGAAATGCGCAAGGTATTCGACGGCGACACCGTGCTGGCGAAAGTGGCGCACGTCGACAAGCGCGGCCGTCGCGAAGGTCGCATCGTCGAGGTGCTGGAACGCAAGCACACGCAGATCGTCGGCCGCTACTACCAGGAACAGGGCGGCGGCGGCATCGGCGTGGTGGTGGCGCACAACAAGCGCATCACGCAGGAAATCCTCATTCCCCCGAAGAAGCACAAGAAAGCCAACGACGGCGATTACGTCGTCGTGCAGCTGACGCAGTTCCCGCACGAGCACCACAAGGCGATGGGCGAAGTGGTGGAAGTGCTCGGCGACATCGGCAAGCCCGGCATGGAGATCGACGTTGCGTTGCGCGTGCACGACATCCGCCATGAATGGCCGTCGGCCGTGAACAACGAAATGAATTACTTCCCGCCCAATGTGGACGGCGAAGACAAGACGTATCGCGTCGATCTGCGTTCGTTGCCGTTCGTCACCATCGACGGCGAAGATGCCAAGGACTTCGACGACGCAGTGTTCTGCGAAAAACAACGCGGCAAGGGATATCGCCTGTACGTCGCCATCGCCGACGTATCGCACTACGTAAAGATCGGCACCGCGCTCGACAACGAAGCGCAGTTGCGCGGCAACTCGGTGTACTTCCCGGGTTTCGTGGTGCCGATGCTGCCGGAACATCTGTCGAACGGCCTGTGTTCGCTGAAGCCGAAGGAAGATCGCCTGGTGATGGTGTGCGAACTTGAGATCGACAAAACCGGCCAGATCGCCGACTACAGCTTTTACGAAGGCGTGATCCATTCGCATGCGCGACTGACCTACACCGAAGTGGCGGCGATGCTGCAATCGCCACAAACCGAAACCGACAAAACCCTGCAACAGCGCATCAGCCACAAATACGCGTCGCTGTTGCCGCATCTGCAAAACCTGCATGCGCTATACAAGGTGCTGCTGCATGCGCGCGCGCAGCGCGGCGCACTCGACATCGAAACGGTGGAGACGCGATTGATCTTCTCCGACCAGCGGCGCGTCAAGGAAATCGTGCCGGTCGAACGCAACGACGCGCACAAGCTGATCGAAGAGTGCATGCTGTGCGCCAACGTCGCCGCCGCCGACCTGCTGAAGAAAGCCAACCTGCCGACGCTGTACCGCGTGCACGAAGGGCCGAACGAAGAGAAGCTCGACAACCTGTACCAGTTCCTGCGTTCGATCGGCGTCAGCGTGCCGCGCAAGGCCAAGCCGACGCCGAAGGACTACCAGCAAATCCTGCAACGGCTGGCGCCGCGGCCGGACCGCCATCTGCTGCAGACGCTGGTGATCCGTTCGCTGATGCAGGCGCAGTATCAACCGGATAACCACGGCCATTTTGGTCTTGGCTTCGAGGCTTACGCGCACTTCACCTCGCCGATCCGTCGTTATCCCGATCTGCTGGTACATCGTGGCATCCGCTACCTGATCCGCAATCCCAAACACAAGGGCGGCGTGCGCCGCGCCGGCAAGCCGCCGGCGCTCAAACGCGGCGATATCTACCCGTATCACGCCAACGATCTGGTCACGCTCGGCACGCAGTTGTCGCAGACCGAGCGCAAGGCCGACGCTGCCTCGTGGGACGTCATCGCCTGGCTCAAGTGCGAATACATGCAGGCCAAGATCGGCGAGGAATTCGAAGGCATCGTCAGCAAGGTCGCCAACTTTGGCTTGTTCGTCGAGTTGAAGGACGTGTACGTCGAAGGCCTGCTGCACGTCACCGCGCTGACCAATGATTACTACCACTACGACGAAATCAGCCAGACGCTGACCGGCGAACGCAGCGGCCAGGGCTTCCGTCTCGGCGACACGGTGCGGGTGGTGGTGTCGCACGTCAACGTCGAAGAACGCAAGATCGATCTGCAATTGATAGGATCAAGCAAAGGCAAAGGTGTCGGCCGCGCAATACCGCAGCATCAGCGGCAAACACGCGGCAATCATGGCCCGAAAAAGTCTCGTCGCCGCCAATAACCGCAGGGGCACGCCATGGCGTGCCCGCCAAAAACTCAAATGAAACGAAATTCACGCCCGACTCCTGATGATCTTCGCGACCGCCCTCCTGCCGAAGACTGGGTGTTCGGTCTGCACGCGGTCGAAGCGTTGTTGAAACATCACGCCGACAACATCGAGCAACTGCTGGTGCAGCAAGGTCGTCACGACCAGCGCATCGAACCGTTGATCCAACGCGCGCACAAATTGCACATCGACGTCAACGAAGCGTCGAAGACCGAATTCGACGAACGCATCGGCGGCGTGCACCAGGGCATCGCCGCGCGTTGCCGTAATCTGAAGCTCGAACGCAGCGAAGGCTTCCTGCAACAGCTGCTGGAGGGGCTCGATCATCCGCCGTTCCTGCTGGTGCTCGACGGCGTCACCGACCCCCACAACCTCGGCGCCTGCCTGCGCACCGCCGAAGCCGCCGGCGTCGATGCCGTCATCGTGCCGAAGGACAAGAGCGCGCTGATGACCCCGACCGTGCGCAAAGTCGCCTGTGGCGCCGCCGAAGTCGTCCCCTTCATTGCCGTCACCAACCTGGCCCGCACCCTCAAGCACCTGCAGGATCAACGCATCTGGATCTTCGGTGCCGCCGGCGAAGCCGAACAATCCATCTACCAGACCGACCTGCGCGGCCCGCTGGCCCTGGTCCTGGGTTCGGAAGGAGCCGGCATGCGCCGCCTGACCCGCGAACACTGCGACCACATCTTCTCCATCCCCATGGCCGGCGAAGTCAGCAGCCT
>DATJXP010000441.1:0-5459 GCA_035500035.1 Candidatus Acidiferrum sp.
TGGGAGAAACCAGGATGCAATTGAAACGGCCGTAATGGATTTCGATGCCGTTGATCGAGAGCGCCGGACCGCGCATCAATCCATGTATCAACCCACGCATCAAACCGCGCGTTCTGTGCACGCTGGTGATGGTGTTCAACGGGATGTTCCAGCGCAACGCGCCGATGCGGGCGACGAGCGCATCTTCGGTGATGGTGTAACGGGTGGTTGCCAACAGCCACAGCGGTACGCTGGCGGCCAGTACGCTGCTCAGCAACAACAGCAATACATCCTTGGCGTCGTTGATGCCGTCGGTGTCGCTGGCATTCAGCAGGGGGTAGATCAGCATCAGCATCGCGATCGCGATACCTGCGAGCAACAAGCAGTGCCACTTGTCGACTGCCGACCTGAATTCCAACTTTTACTCCTGGTATTGCCCTGTATTGGAAGCGTGGCGGCCATCCGCGCAGGCATGACCGCCACTGACATCCGGTAAAACGGTTTACTTGCCGGCCGGAGGAGGACCACCGGGACCACCACCCGGACCGCGACCGCCGCCGCGCGGCATGTTGGCAAGACCGGTTTTCAGTTCGTCCATCGAAATCTTGCCGTCTTTGTTGGCGTCGAGCTGGTCGAACATGCGGGCAACCATGCCCTTGGCTGCTTCGGCTTCTTCCTTGCTGATGAAGCCGTCTTTATTGGCATCGGCACGCGCCATGATGCCTTCGGGAGTGGGCGGGCCGCCGCCAGGGCCACCCGGGCCACCACCACCTGGACCGCCGCCCGGCGGTTGCGCCAACGCGGCGGATGCCGCGAACATGGTGGCGAGAACAATGATCGCTTTTTTCATGATTACTCCGTTTGCTTGTTGTTGTGGTAACGAAAATGAAACGTGATCGTCCGTGACGCCTTCAGGATCCTAGATCGAACATCCCCCTGAGTGCCGGTTAATCTAGCCCCTACGCGCGGCTGGCACAACGGACCGACGTGCCCGTTGCCACATTTTGACGCCCGGGTGACTCCCCTGTTTTGCCGCGGTTCAGCTCAGTCGAGCGGGGTGGCCTTCAGCGACGCATCGAGCTCGGGCGTCAGGCACGAGAATACCGACGAGAACAACCGAACCATCAAATATGCCTTGACCCTTTCATCGCTCAGGGCCGCGGGAGAATCGCCAACAAACCTGGCCTTGAGCTTGGCATCCGCGTTCATCGCCAGGCTGGCGCAAGTGCACACCGATGCCACATCGACCGGCCTGGCTTTGAGTATCGTCGCCATTTCCGGCCTGCCCGTCAGTTGACCGACCAACACCGGGCAGGTTGCGCTCATCATCTGGATGACGACGGAAGGTTTGGCCGGCTCGGCCGCATTTGCTTCCGATGTCGTTGCCGCTGCCAGGCCTGCTGCCAACGCCGTCAGTTGCACGAATCGGGAAATAAGCCGAGAAAAGCTGCGTTGCATGACGTCTCCTTGGAGTCGGGATGGCCCGCAAGCAATCTACCGAGGCGCCACCATCAGTACAAGCACAAGCTCAGCCGGCCTGATGCGCGTGACGGCACTCTTCCAGGAACGGCAAAACTTCGGCCAGAAATTGCGACGGCATCTCGGCGAACGGCGCGCGGCCGCATGGCATCACCACGAATTGCGAATCGGCGATGCTGGCGGCGGCTTCCTTGCCGTCCCTGTCGGGAGGAATGACGGGGTCGTACTTGCCGAACATCAGCAGCGTGCGCGCCTTGATGCCGGCGGCCGCCTTGCGCAAGTCGTTGTCGGCCACACCGAACTGGCGCCACAGCGCGCGATTGAGCAGGATGCGTTCGCGGTTGGAGTGCTCGTCGGTGGCGCGTTGCAACATCGCCAGCGCGGCCGGGCTGCGCCGGCGCAGATTGCGCGAAACGAACGACCTTGGCGACAACGACAACGCACTGCCCTGCAGCCAGCAAAACGCCTTGGTCAGCGCGGTGTGCGGCGCGAAACCGCCGGGCGATACCAACACCAGGCTGCGCACCCGGTGCGGCTCTTCCACCGCCAACCGTGCCGCCAGCGTACCGCCGATGCAATTGCCGATGAACTGTGCCCCCTGCAATTCCAGCGTGGCGATGAATTCCCGCAGCACCTGGTAATAGAAGCGCAACGTCACCTGCTCCGGCGGCAACGACAACGCCGACCCGCCATAACCCGGCCAATCGAGCGCGATGACGCGGTGGTGTTGCGCCAGCGTCGGGATCACGTCGTCGAAATCGCGCAGGTCGCCGGGATTGGCGTGCAGCAACACCAGCGGCGAACCCGCGCCGGTGTCGGTGTAATGGATGGAGCCGGAGGAAAGAGAGGTAGTAGGCATGGCGTCCTTGCTCAGTGCGCAAAACAGGCTGGATCAGCAGGCTGAAGCTGCGCCTGATATTACTCCATCACGCCCATGCCACAAACGGTACCGCTTAATTCAGATCGCCGTCCTGCCAGTATTTGGTGCCTTTGACCGTCGCTTCCAGCGCCAGCCCGCTTTCAGTCAACTGGTATACCGAAATGCCATCAAGCAGCGCCTCGCCCGCCACCGCGGCGCCCATGTCGCTGGCCTTGGCGGCGGCATCGGCGTGACCGCCGAATTCCCAGCCGGACCTGATGAAACGATCCATCGTTTTCTGATCGTGGAAGACGAAGACGGCGCGGAAATCCTTCAGGCCAAGGCCAAGACCCACGCCGACTTCGCCCATCTTCATGTAGGTATGCTTGCCGCTCTTGTCGGTGACGACGCCATAACCGCCGCCGAACGAGGCAAAGATCAGGTTGACGTTGGCATTGCTGAACACCGCATACCCCGGCGCCGCCGCGATCTCGGCCTTGGCCAGCGGCTGCACCTTGTACAGGTCGGCCAGCGTGTCTTTTTCCATCGTCAACACCGCCTGCCGCCGCTCTTGCGACGACGACTGCTTGGAGACGGTGCAGCCGCTCAGTGCCGCAGCCAGCGCCACACCGCACAGGACCAGTGACATCAGTTTGCTAAATTTCATGGCAGCCCCCAATCGACGTTGTTGTAGGAAATTGTTGCAGGAAATTCTGGAAATTCACTATGCCGGAGAACGGCGGATGGTTCAATTCAACAGCGCCACGAATGCCGGTTCTTTGAACTCCTGCACGTTTGCGCAATTTGCCCGGCCGGCGCGGCCATCACGACTGGCGCCCGCCGCGATCCGGCAACTCCCAGGCAAAATCGTAGAAAACCCGCAGCATATTGCCGTCGAGGTCCTGCGCCGCAAACTCGTACAAATGCCACGGTTTCGCCGCCGGCGGATAAAAGATGCGTGCACCGTTGCCACTCCACTGCGAGTGCAACTCGTCCACTTGCTGCCGGTTATCCAGGTTGAACCAAAGAATCATCGGCCCGGAATTGCCGTTTGGATTCGACGCGCGAAACGGCTGATCGGTGAGAAACAAGCGGGAATTCCCGCGCGAAACCTGCGCAATGCCGCCGTCGTCCCTGCCCCAGTCCAGCGAGAAGCCCAGGCATTTTTCGTAATAGCAGGCGGCTTCCATCAGGTCTTTCACCGGTATCTCGGGCACTGCGGCGGGAAAGTCTTCCGTCATTGCGTCATCTCGTTTTACTTGATTGGTTTTGAAAGGAAGCCACACCGAGGGCGTGGCCGTCGGCTGGCGCGCAGGGTCAGGCGAACAGCAGCAAGCTACAGCCAAATGCCCCAAGCAGCATGAGTACGCCATGACCATGACGTGACGTCCAAGTGTTGATCTTGATCATGCGCTGCGGAAAGAAAAGGCGCGCGAGCCCGGACAGCAGTACCGGAATGCCGACCAGGTAATGCACCAGGCCAGGGAACAGCAGACACCAGGCACCCAACAATGAGAGAACGACACCTATGATGCGAATTGGCTCAGGCCTGGAGAGCAGTCGCTCCGAACGCTCAGCCGCAAAAAGGTGGTAGAGCCCGGCGAGAAACAGCGAGCCCGCGACAACAACAATCGGCAAATCTGAAGCTCTCATCTTGCTCTCCTAACGCCCCGCGGAGCCCGCATGATCTGTTACCACTTTCGTGGACACTTTTTCATGCGCAAAGCTTTTCATAACTCACCGGTGATTGGTAGTCCAGTGCCGAGTGCAGGCGTTCGTGGTTGTAGAAATTCACGTACATGACCAGTTCGCTCATCGCCTCAATTTCATTTCGGTAAATTTTCCGTTGCACGGCTTCATTCTTCAGGCTATGGAAGAAAGATTCCACGATGGCGTTGTCGATCGGTGTTCCTTTCCTGCTCATGCTTTGTCTCATCCCTGCCGCCGATATCAGGTCCCGGAACTCGTGAGCTGCATACTCGATTCCCTGATCTGAGTGGAATAGACAGCCAGGTACCGGCGCCTTGTGATTCAACGCCATCGTCAATGCGCTCTTCGTCAGAGACGCATTCCTGCTTCGCGACGCTGCCCAACCAATCACCTTGCGTGTGCAAAAGTCCATCACTACCGCAAAGTACAGATAACCCCGCCGGGTATTGATATAGGTGTAATCGCCGCCCCATTGCTCTCCGGGCCCGGCTGGTGGTCCCGCATCCGCCAGCTTGTTCCCCGTGCTGTCGTAGAACGCCTGTCGCCCCGGCTGCCACGCATACAACCCTGTCGTAGAAGGCTTGATATCCAGCGCCTTCATCAACCGATTCACGCGCCGGACACTGCAGGGAAAGCCTTTTTGTCTCAGACTCTGGTGCAGCCGCCTGCTGCCGTAGCAGCGCCGGAAGCCCTGATGCAACTCCACAATCACCTGGCTCAAGTGGGCATCCTGTTGTGCGCGCTCGCTTGCAGGCCGGTCACGCCAGGCGTAATAACCACTGGGCGAGACACCGTAGAGTTTGCACAGGCGCTTCACCGATTGTTGCCCCCGGTTCCTCTCGATGGTTTCAAAGACTGCTTTCTTTTCTCGGCGAGGAACCAATCGAGCTTTTTTAGCAGATCAATCTCTTCCATGCTGTTGGCCAATTCTTTCTCAAGGCGCGCGATGCGCTTGTTGGCCTTATCGAGTTCATCCTGCTTTTGACGCAGCGGATCTGTTCTGGAGGAGCGTCTCTTGGGGGAAGGTTTCTCAGGCTTCATGTGCTTGTTGGCGCGTAGCTCTCCTCGGCGGTGTTCCATTTGCCAACGGTACAGCATCACCACATGGATGCCGAGAGACTCCGCCACATCCGTGGCCTTAACGCCAGGATGGTCAGCCAACTTAACGGCCTGCAATTTATATTCAAGGGTATAGCGGTTGTAATGACGACTTCGGGTATGGCCCATCCTGACACCTCTCTGGTTGACGGAAACACCGTCCACCAAAGTGGTTACAGATCAGCGGCCGCGTAGCGGACGTCCGGCGCCGGAGGCGGGAACTTCCTTCGAAAAAGTAGACACCCGCTGGTTAGCTGCATTGTGCAACAAACTCCCGTGGTGTTCGATATCCCAACGATGAATGAAGCCTCTCATTGTTGTAGAAATCGATGTA
>DATJXP010000442.1:0-10749 GCA_035500035.1 Candidatus Acidiferrum sp.
CCAGCGACTCGATGCGGCCGGAGAAGATCCGGGCTTCGGTGCTGGCGATATCACAGTGCATAGTCATGGCCATGACGGCGCTCCTGGTCTGTTCTTACTTGGCAGCCAGTTTGGCGGCTTTTTCGACGGCTTCCTCGATGGTGCCCACCATGTAGAAAGCCTGTTCGGGCAAATGATCATAGTCGCCATTGAGGATGCCCTTGAAGCTGGCAATCGTTTCTTTCAGCGACACGTACTTGCCTTTGAGACCGGTGAACACCTCGGCTACTGTCATCGGCTGCGAGAAGAATTTTTCGATCTTGCGCGCACGGCTTACGACGCGCTTGTCGTCTTCCGACAGTTCGTCCATGCCGAGGATGGCGATGATGTCTTTCAATTCTTTATAGCGCTGCAGTACCGACTGCACGCCGCGCGCTACATCGTAATGTTCCTGGCCGATGACCAGCGGATCGAGCTGACGTGAAGTCGAGTCGAGCGGGTCGATGGCCGGGAAGATACCGAGAGCCGCGATCTGACGTGACAAAACGACGGTGGCATCCAGGTGCGCAAACGTGGTGGCCGGCGACGGGTCGGTCAAGTCGTCAGCAGGTACGTACACGGCCTGGATCGACGTGATCGAGCCGGTCTTGGTCGAGGTGATGCGCTCCTGCAGCTGGCCCATCTCTTCGGCCAAGGTCGGCTGGTAGCCTACGGCGGACGGCATACGGCCGAGCAATGCCGATACTTCGGTACCGGCCAGCGTGTAGCGGTAGATGTTGTCGACGAACAGCAGTACGTCGCGGCCTTCGTCACGGAATTTTTCGGCCATGGTGAGGCCGGTGAGCGCCACGCGCAGACGGTTGCCCGGCGGCTCGTTCATCTGGCCGTACACCATTGCCACTTTCGAGTTCCTGAAGTTTTCGGTGTCGATTACCTTGGCTTCCTGCATCTCGTGGTAGAAGTCGTTGCCTTCACGAGTACGCTCACCCACACCGGCGAATACCGAGAGACCGCCGCGGGCGGTAGCGATGTTGTTGATCAACTCCATCATGCTCACGGTCTTGCCTACGCCGGCGCCACCGAACAGACCGACTTTGCCGCCTTTGGCGAACGGGCACACCAGGTCGATTACCTTGATGCCGGTTTCCAGCAGCTCTTCCGACGCTGCCTGCTCGGCATAGGTCGGCGCTTTGCGGTGAATCGGCATGCGTTCTTTTTCGCCGATGGGGCCGCACTCATCGATCGGGTTACCGAGTACGTCCATGATGCGGCCGAGCGTTTCTGCGCCCACCGGTACCGATACCGGTGCGCCAGTGCCGGTGACGGTCAGGCCGCGGCTGAGGCCTTCGGTGGAACCCATCGCGATGGTGCGCACCACGCCGTCGCCCAGCTGCTGCTGCACTTCAAGCGTGATGGGCTTGTCGGCTACTTTGAGGGCGTCATACACCTTGGGCACGGAGTCGCGCGGGAATTCCACGTCGATGACTGCGCCGATGATCTGGACTATGCGACCGCTGCTCATGTTCGGTTCCTCTTTCTCAATTCGTCAAATTCGTTATAACCAAAATTCTGTTCGCGCTTATACAGCCGCAGCACCGCCGACGATCTCGGACAGCTCTTGCGTGATCGCGGCCTGACGCGCCTTGTTATAGACCAGCTGCAGTTCGTGGATGATGTCGCCGGCGTTGTCGGTGGCGTTCTTCATCGCAATCATGCGCGCGGCCTGTTCGCAGGCGTTGTTTTCGACCACAGCCTGGTACACCAGCGATTCGATGTAACGGGCCAGCAGGCCATCGAGCAGCTCTTTCGGCGCCGGCTCGTAGATGTAATCCCAGTGGTGTTGCAGCTCCTTGTCGTCGGAGGCCTGCAGCGGCAGCAGCTGCTGTACCGCCGGCTTCTGCGTCATCGTGTTGACGAAGTCGTTGCCGACCAGGAACAGCTTGTCGATCTTGTGCGATTGGTAGGCATCGAGCATCACTTTCACGGCGCCAATCACGTCTTGCACGGTCGGGCGCTCCCCGATGTTGCGCACCGAAGCCACAACAGCGCCGCCATAGTTGTTGAAAAACGATGCGGCTTTCGCGCCGATCGTGCAGATGTCCGCACCCGCGCCCTGGTCGTGCCACGACTTCATCGCGTTGACGGTGGCCTTGAACAGGTTGATGTTGAGGCCGCCGCACAGGCCGCGGTCGCTGGAAATGACAATGAAGCCGACACGTTTGACTTCGCGCTCATCCATGTACTCGTGCTTGTATTCCGGATTGGCATTGGCAATGTGGCTGACCACGTTGCGAATGTTGGTCGCATACGGCTTGCCGAGCTGCATGGCATCCTGCGCCTTGCGCATTTTGCTGGCAGCCACCATTTCCATGGCGCTGGTGATCTTCTGAGTATTTTTAATACTCTTGATCTGGTTGCGTATTTCTTTGCCGACCGCCATCGCGTGTTACCAGGTTTGCGTGGAAACGAAACTGTCGAGCGCTTTCTTGAGCCCGGCGGCAATCGCGTCGCTGTAGTCGCCGGTCTTGTTGATTTCCTTCATCAGGTCGCCATGACTGCTGTTCATGTACGACAACAGCGAGGCTTCGAAGTCGCCGACTTTGTTCAGCGGCACTTTCTTCAGATAGCCTTCGTTGGCGGCATAAAGCACCACGCCCATGTCGGCTACCGACTGCGGCGAGTACTGCTTTTGCTTCATCAATTCGGTGACACGCTGGCCGTGCTCGAGCTGGGAACGCGTGGCGTCGTCGAGGTCGGAGGCAAACTGGGCGAAGGCGGCAAGCTCGCGGTACTGCGCAAGTGCGAGACGGATACCGCCACCGAGTTTACGAATGATCTTGGTCTGCGCGGCACCACCGACGCGCGATACCGACAAGCCAGCGTTCATGGCTGGGCGGTTACCGGAGTTGAACATGCCGGTCTCCAGGAATATCTGGCCGTCGGTGATCGAGATTACGTTGGTCGGTACGAACGCGGAAACGTCGCCGGCCTGGGTTTCGATGATCGGCAATGCGGTCAGCGATCCGGTCTGGCCCTTGACTTTGCCATCGGTGAATTTCTCGACGTAGTCCGGATTCACACGCGCGGCACGCTCGAGCAGACGGCTGTGCAGATAGAACACGTCACCCGGATACGCTTCGCGGCCAGGCGGGCGACGCAGCAACAGCGAGATCTGGCGATAGGCCCAGGCCTGTTTGGTCAAGTCATCGTAAATGATCAGCGCGTCCTGGCCGCGATCCCGATAGTACTCGCCCATCGTGCAGCCGGTGTACGGTGCCAGAAACTGCATGGCTGCCGGATCGGAGGCGCCGGCGGCGACAACGATGGTATGTGCCATCGCACCGTGCTCTTCCAGTTTACGCACGACGTTGGCGATGGACGACTGCTTCTGGCCCACGGCAACGTAGATACATTTAACGCCGGTGCCTTTCTGGTTGATGATGGTATCGATGGCGATGGCGGTCTTGCCGACCTGGCGGTCACCGATGATCAGTTCGCGCTGGCCGCGACCGATCGGCACCATCGAGTCGAGCGCTTTCAAGCCGGTTTGTACCGGCTGCGATACGGATTGGCGCGCGATTACACCCGGCGCCACTTTTTCCACTGCATCTGTCTGCTTGGCATTGATCGGGCCTTTGCCATCGATCGGATTGCCCAGCGCGTCAACGACGCGACCTTCCAGCTCGGGACCGATCGGCACTTCCAGGATGCGCTTGGTGCAGCGGCAGGTCTGACCTTCGGCCAATTTCTGGTAGTCGCCGAGGACCACGGCGCCCACTGAGTCGCGCTCAAGGTTCAATGCCATGCCGTAGATGCCACCATCGAACTCGATCATCTCGCCGTACATCACATCGGCGAGGCCGTGGATACGGATGATGCCGTCAGACACGCTGACAATCGTCCCTTCGTTCTGGGCTTGGGCTTTTACATCCAGCTTTTCGATGCGCTGTTTGATGATGTCGCTGATTTCGGATGGATTCAGTTGCTGCATGCTGGAGTCCTCAACTTATTCCTGTACTCGTTCAATAAATAAAATTCGGTAATTGTGCCGCTTCAAACGTTCATTAAGCGTTCATTGCTTCGGCAAGTTTTTTCAGGCGGCCGCGCACGGAGTTGTCGATCACCGTGTCGCCGGCTCGTACCACTACGCCGCCTATCAAGTCCTTGTCGACGCTGGCGGTCAGCTTCACATCGCGCTGCAGTTTCTGCTTCAGCGCGGCGGCGAGCTGTTGTTCGGCAGCGCCATCAATCGGGAATGCCGACACTACATCGACATCGACCGTGCGCTCACGCTCTGCCTTCAGTTGCTCGAACAGCTCGATGATCTGCGGCAACAGGGCCAATCGCTTGTTCGCGGCCAGTACCAACACGAAGTTCTGTACCTTGGCATCAAGTTCGCCGCCGCAGAGATCAATCAGCGTCTGCGCCTGCAGGCCAGTGTTGCGGGAAGGGTCGGACAGCGCTGCAGCCACGCGCGGTTGTTGCGCAACCGCAGCCAGCAGGCCCAGTCCTTTCGACCACGCCGCCAGCTGGCCACTGCTTTCGGCGGTGCCGAAGGCGGCTTTTGCGTAGGGCCGGGCCAGAGTGGTGAGTTGTGCCATCGCTAGGATCCTCGCTGCTTACAGGCTGGCGGCCAGCTTGTTGAGCATTTCGCCGTGGGCTTTGGCATCCACGGAGCTCTGCAGGATTTTTTCGGCGCCAGCCACGGCCAGGGCCGCCACTTGCTGGCGCAGCTGCTCGCGCGCCTGGCTGACCTGCTGCTCGATTTCGGCTTGGGCGCCGGCCTTGATGCGCAGACCTTCTTCGCGAGCCTTGTCCTTGGCTTCGTCGATGATCTGGTTGGCGCGCTTGTTGGCGGAGTCGATGATGCCGGCAGCATTGGTCTTGGCTTCGCGCAACATGTCGGTAGCGCGCTCTTGCGCCAGTTCCAGATCCTTGCCCGCACGCGAGGCGGCTTCGAGACCGTCAGCGATTTTTTTCTGACGCTCTGCCAGCGCCTTGACGATGGGCGGCCATACCACGGCCTGGCAGAACCACGCGAAGGCAAAGAATGCGATTATTTGACCAATGATGGTTGCATTCAGATTCATGACTTAGATACCAGCAAATCAAAAGTAGGTTGACGGTCTTGCGCTTGCGATCGTGGTTATTAACCTACGTGGAACGGCGGCGCGAAGATGAACAGCATCGCCATACCAACGCCGATGATGGAGATTACGTCCACGAAGCCGGCGACCAGGAAGAACTGGGTCTGCAGACGCGGCGCCAGTTCAGGCTGACGGGCCGAGCTCTCGATCAGTTTGCCGCCAAGCAGGCCGAACGCGATAGCGGTGCCGGCTCCGCAGATGCCGAAGATCAAGGCGGCGGCGATGAGGGTGTTGGCGTATATAGCTTCCATTGTTGTCTCCAGGGTTTTATGAAAGGTTGTTGCTAATAATTGAAAGAATCAGAACTCTCGATGAGGTCGATCAATGATGCTGATGCGCCTGGTTCAAATAGACGATGGTCAACATCATGAACAGATAGGCCTGCAGCGGGATTACCAGCAGATGGAACACGGCCCAGGCCCAGCTCAGCGGCAGCTGCCAGTAACCGAGCAAGCCAATGACCAGGAAAATGACCTCGCCAGCAAACAGGTTGCCGAAGAGACGCAGGGCCAGTGACACCGGCCGGGCCAGGAAAGCGGGCAGCTCCATCACCACATTGGCGAAGAACAGGAATTTGGGGAAAGGATGGAACAGGAATTCAGCCGCGAACCCGCCCGGCCCCTTGATCTTGATGCTGTAGAAAAGAATCAGCAGGAAGACGCTGAGGGACATGCCGATGGTGATGTTCACGTCGGTAGTTGGCACGGCCTTGAATGCCAAGTGATGGTTGCCAGCAATTTTCTGGGCGGCCAGCGGGATCAGGTCAACCGGCACCAGATCCATAAGGTTCATCAGCAGAATCCAGCAGAAGATGGTCAACGCCAGCGGAGCAACAAACGCGTTTTGGGCATTGAAGGTGGTTTTGACGCTGCTTTGTACCAGCTCCACCAGCATTTCGATGACGTTTTGCAGGCCGCCGGGAACACCGGAGGTCGCCTTACGACTGACCATCGTGAACAGCCCGACGAATATCAGCCCCAACACCACGGATACGCCCATGGTATCGACGTGTATGGACCAGAAGCCCATCGAGTTGGATTCTTCGGCGGTATGGGCCAAGCCCCACTCACCAGCATGCTCGTAGCCTGCCGGATGCTTGCCGTAAGTCAGAAAACTCAAGTGGTGGCCGATGTATTCGCCACCGTTGGCATAGGCCGGGGCTTCCTCACCTGCATGAGCCATTGCTTCTGCGGTTGCTGCTACTTCAGCCATCTGTTCTCACCATCTCTCTTTCTGCCTTTCTTTCTGTCTTTTTACACAGTGCGCCGGCCGGTTGCCTTGACCACCATCACGAGGGAGGCCACATGGACTACCAGAAAACCGACAAACACCATCAAGGGCTGCACTTGATCGACAATACGAAACACCAACGCGAAACCCAATCCCATCATTACCAGCTTCATCATTTCGGCGATATACGCGTTACGTACCACCCGTTCCATCGCCCTTGCCCCCGAATACTGGAAATACTTCAGGGTAAACAGCGTGCCTGGGACAAACGACACCAAGGCGCCGGCCAAAACCGACAGCGCACCTGTCCGATCAAGGACAAGGAAAGCCATCACAGCGGTAACGACAAGTGCCAGAAAATGGCTGGCAACAGCTCTAAAAACCGGGAATTTGTGCATGGCCTGTGGCCACCCGTCGAAGGCGGCGCATTATAGGGGGGTGGCCATTGGCCGGGCAATACAAATGTGCCTGATTTTGGGGCGGTATTTGACGTAGCGCCGTGTGTCGGTGTGAGCGCTAGCGGATATGCGCCAGGATGCCGTCGAGCTGGTCGAGCGAGCCATATTTCAGAATAAGTCGTCCTTTTCCCTTGGCGCTGTGTTCAACCAGTACCTCGGCGCCCAGCTTCTCGGATAGCTCATCTTGCAGTGCGCGAATATCCGGGTCTACCTCCTTGCTGCCCTTGCCGGTTTTCTTGCTGCTTTGCAGGGCTCGCACCAACGCCTCTGTCTGCCGGACCGACAAGCCTTTGGCTATCACCGCTCTGGCGGTAGCGGTTTGCTGCTGGTCTTCCAGCGCCAACAAACAGCGTGCATGGCCCATTTCGATGTCACCACGCTCGAGATACGTTCGCACTTCCGGCTGCAGATGCATCAGCCGCATCAGGTTGGTCACTGCCGTGCGTGATTTGCCGACTGCGTCGGCTACCTCCTGTTGCGTCAACGCGAACTCATCCTGCAGACGCTTCAGCGCAACCGCCTCTTCCATCGGGTTCAGGTTTTCGCGCTGGATGTTTTCAATCAGCGCCATCGCGATGGCTGCATTGTCTGCCACTTCCCGCACCACGGCCGGAATTTTGTCGAGTCCGGCTAACTGGGTTGCGCGCCAGCGACGTTCGCCGGCAATGATTTCGTATCTGTTCGAGCTGATGGGCCGCACCACGATCGGCTGCATCACGCCCTGCTGCTTGATCGAGGCGGCGAGCTCTTCCAGTGATTCGGTGCGGATGTCGAGGCGTGGCTGGTATTTACCGGGCTGTATCAGATCCACCGGGATTTGGCGTAGTGAGCCATCCACTACCGGCGGCGTTGCCGGGGCATCTGCTTCTGCCGGAGTTTGCAACGGAGCTGCCTTGGCCTTGACGCCGCCAAGCAGCGCGTCCAATCCACGCCCCAAGCCCAGTTTTTTGGTAGCCATCGATTATGCCTCGCTGCTGAGCTGTTCCGTCGATGCCGCAGCTTGCGGCTCCCCGCGCCGCAGCACTTCTCCCGCCAATGCCAAATAGGCTTGGGCTCCGGTCGATGCCTTGTCGTACACAATGACCGGCAGACCATGACTGGGCGCTTCGGCCAGCCTGATGTTGCGGGGAATGACGGTGCGATAGACGTTATCGCCAAAATGTTGCCTGAGTTGCTCGGATACCTGCATCGTCAGGTTATTGCGCGGGTCAAACATCGTGCGGATGATGCCTTCGATGCGCAGCCTTGGATTAACCGCCTGCTGAATGGCGGCAATGGTGTTCGATAACGCGGACAATCCCTCCAGCGCGTAATACTCGCACTGCATCGGAATCAACACTGCATCAGCAGCCACCAGCCCGTTGAGCGTCAACATGTTCAGTGACGGCGGACAGTCGATCAGTATGTAGTCGTAATCCACGGCAACCTCTGCCAGCGCTGACCGCATCCGGCTTTCCTTGCCATCGACCTCGAGCAACTCCACTTCCGCGGCCGTCAGGTCGCCATTGGATGGTAATACCGCATAGCCTGCCGGTTCGGCGTTGACGATCGCCTTGCGGATAGGGCATTGGTGAGTGAGCACTTCGTAGGTGCCGAAGATCAGCGTATTCTTGTCGACGCCGCTACCCATCGTGGCGTTGCCTTGGGGGTCAAGATCGACCAACAAGACCCGCCGTTGCATCTTGGCCAGCGACGCTGCCAGGTTGATGCTGGTCGTGGTTTTCCCAACACCCCCTTTCTGATTGGCTACAGCGAATATCGTGGTCACGACCGGCTTCTCGTTCTTCTCTTGCTCGTTCAGGATTATTGCAGGTGATCCCGTCACCCGCTGTGCCGGATGTCCAGCACATGGCGCGTCACGCTGGCGCCAGGAACTCGCACAGGATGGCTGGCAACCACCGCAAAACCCGCTGGCAGGTTGGCAATTTCGGTTTGGGGGTACTGTCCCTTCATGGCAAGCAGGTTTCCCGCAGGCTGCAGCAAGTGCTGGCTGCATTCCACGAAATCGCGCAGGGAGGCAAACGCACGGCTGGTGACGATAGCAACTTGCGATGGCATTGCATAGTCTTCGGCGCGGGCATGCACAGCATGCACATTGCGCAGGCCGAGGCTGGCGGCCGTTTGAAAAATGAAGCGTGTCTTCTTGCTGTTGCTATCGATCAGAAAGAATTCGATTTCCGGTTTGCAGATCGCCAATACCATGCCGGGCAAGCCGGCCCCCGTGCCGATATCCGCAACCGGCCCTCTGTCGATAAAAGGTACCAGTGTCAAACTATCGAGGATGTGGAGCGTGAACATCTCGCTCAGATCCTGCAGGCCGCTCAGGTTATAGGCGCGGTTCCATTTTTGCAGTTGAAGCAAGTACTGCAACAGTCTGGATTGTCGCTCAGCCGAAACGGCAAGGCCCAGTTGAATGGCTGCAGCAGCCAGTGTTGGCGCCAATGCAGCGGTGGTTTCTGCAACGGTCATGGGATGCGCACATTTTCAGGCTGTTTTGCTGATCTCGTCAGAGCCACTTGCCAAATCTGCCTGCAGCTGTTGTTTTTTCAGATGGACCAGCAATAACGAAATCGCCGCGGGTGTGACGCCGGGGATGCGTGATGCACGACCGATACTGTCGGGCTTGTGATCCGACAGTTTCTGTTTGAGCTCATTGGAAAGCCCGGATATGCCGCGGTAATCGAAGTCCTGGGGCAGTCGTGTCGTTTCATGGCGACGAATGCGTTCGATCTCGTCTTGTTGGCGGTCGATGTAGCCTTGATATTTGAATTGGATTTCGACTTGCTCAGACACTTCGGTCGAAGGCCAGTCCTTACGGAGGTTTGCCTTCTCGCAGGCTTGGCTTAGCTGATCGTACGCCACCGCCGGTCGCGCAAGAATTTCACTGAGGCGGTATTCCCGCGTCACCGGGTTGTCCAACAGTGGATCAACATGTTGTGCCAGTAGAGAGTTCGGCAGCACCCATTGCGATTTCAGCCACTGCGCTTCCTTTTCCACCGCGTCGCGTTTTTCGCAGAATGCCCGCCAGCGCTCATCGTCGACCAAGCCCAGTTTGCGTCCGGTTTCGGTGAGACGGAAGTCAGCGTTATCCTGGCGCAGCAATAACCGGTATTCCGCGCGTGAAGTAAACATGCGATACGGCTCGCGCGTACCTTGTGTCAGCAGATCATCAACCAACACGCCGATGTAAGCCTCGTCACGACCCGGGCACCACAGGGATTTTTCTTGTGTGGCCAATGCCGCATTGATGCCAGCCAACAATCCTTGCGCTGCCGCTTCTTCATAGCCGGTAGTCCCGTTGATCTGGCCGGCGAAATACAGCCCCTTGATGTATTTGGTTTCGAACGTCGGCTGCAAGTCGCAGGGATCGAAGAAGTCATATTCGATGGCATAGCCCGGACGGATGATATGCGCGTTCTCCAGTCCCTTGATTGAAGCGATCAGCTTGCGTTGTGTCTCAAACGGTAAACTGGTGGAAATGCCGTTTGGATACAACTCGTGGGTGTTGAGTCCTTCCGGCTCGATGAAAATCTGGTGAGAAAGACGATCGGCAAAACGTACGACCTTGTCTTCGATCGAAGGGCAATAGCGTGGACCCACGCCTTCGATCACACCAGCATACATTGGCGACTGATCAAGACTGCCACGAATGATCTCGTGGGTTTTTTCATTGGTATTCGTGATGAAGCAGCTTACCTGTCGTGGATGCTCGTCAAGCTTGCCGAGATACGACATCACCGGAGTAGGAGTATCGCCAGGCTGCTCAACCATCACCGAAAAATCGACTGATTTCGCATCGATACGCGGAGGCGTGCCGGTCTTGAGTCGGCCAACACGAAGCGGCAATTCTCTCAAGCGGAGGGCTAATGCAATTGATGGGGGATCACCGGCGCGACCTCCCGCATAGTTGTTCAGGCCAATGTGTATCTTACCCC